>JANNWE010000220.1:0-17461 GCA_031414675.1 Cytophagaceae bacterium | reverse complement strand
CTCTAAGTCTAATAATGCCACATTCGGCACAACTACCGTAACGGTATGATTGTCTGTCTGGGTGTCTTGTGCTGAAGCTTTTGATCCTACGAACATTAGAGAAGCCACGATTGCGATAAGTTTAATTTGTTTCATTTTTTTTAAAAGTAAAATTTGATATTTTAATAAGTGTATACAGATTCGTTTCTGTATAATTCATGTTAAATTATCTAGCAATATTCATGCCAATATTTGGTAAATCAAACTACTTATTTATTAAAAATTTATCTTAATAAAGTAGCCAAATAATTTTCTTTTTTGTTTTTTCGCCAATATTTTATAATGGTTTTTAATTTTGATTTCATCACAAGGAAAGATGCCTATTTGTAAGGGGGTTCCCATATTTAATTTTCAAATCAAGGGGACTTTTATTAAATTAAAAATGAGGCTATTTTTATAATCAAAGAAATTTAAAAATGCTTTTAAGCTATTTCATAACATTTTTAATATAAGTTCAAAAAGATGGGGGGAAGACATTTAATTTAAATCAAAAAAATCTTAATAAATTTTCGGGCAAAGTTTTGCGGATAAAAAAAAAGGTTCTACTTTTGCATCTCCTTTCGAAAAGGGCATGTTCTTTGAAGTAAAATGGGGGTGTACCAGAGTGGCCAAATGGGGCAGACTGTAAATCTGCTAGCTTACGCTTACGGTGGTTCGAATCCATCCGCCCCCACGATTTTTTAAGCGGGAGTAGCTCATTTGGTAGAGCGATAGCCTTCCAAGCTATAGGTGGCCGGTTCGAGCCCGGTCTCCCGCTCAAATTCCATAAAGCCTTTGTAGCTCAGTGGTAGAGCACTTCCTTGGTAAGGAAGAGGTCGGCAGTCCGATTCTGCTCAAAGGCTCAAAAGCAGAAAGGGATTTTTTTGAGTAAATTTAGTTTTTTACTCGGTATGAATTGAATTTTAATTTTGAACAAATATAAATTTTATCAATAAAATGGCAAAAGAGAATTTTGACCGTAGTAAGCCCCACGTTAATATTGGTACCATCGGTCACGTTGACCACGGCAAAACAACATTGACAGCTGCAATTACT
This sequence comes from Cytophagaceae bacterium, assembly GCA_031414675.1. Taxonomy (GTDB): domain Bacteria; phylum Bacteroidota; class Bacteroidia; order Cytophagales; family Spirosomataceae; genus Leadbetterella. The sequence continues at coordinate 16,387 of JANNWE010000220.1, read as the reverse complement.
ACTGTTCTTGCAAAAAAAGGACTAGCTCAATTAAGAGATTTCTCTTCTATTGACAATGCTCCAGAAGAAAAAGAAAGAGGTATTACAATTAATACTTCACACGTTGAGTATGAAACCCTTAAGCGTCATTACGCTCACGTTGACTGTCCAGGTCACGCTGACTACGTGAAGAACATGGTTACGGGAGCTGCTCAAATGGACGGTGCTATTATCGTAGTTGCTGCCACTGATGGTCCAATGCCACAAACTCGTGAGCACATCCTTCTTGCTCGTCAGGTAGGTGTTCCTGAGTTAGTAGTTTTTATGAATAAAGTTGACTTAGTTGATGATCCTGAACTTCTTGAGCTTGTTGAGATGGAAATCAGAGAATTATTGACATTCTACAAATATGATGGAGACAACATTCCTGTAATTCAAGGTTCAGCACTTGGTGGCTTGAACGGAGAAGCGGAATGGGTAACTAAAATCGAAGAATTAATGGATGCTGTGGATAATTTTATTCCACTTCCTCCACGTGCTACTGATAAGCCGTTCTTAATGCCAGTAGAAGATGTATTTTCAATTACAGGCCGTGGTACCGTTGCTACAGGTCGTATTGAAACTGGTATCATCAACTCTGGAGAATCAGTGGACATTTTAGGAATGGGAGCTGCAGGTCTTAAATCTGTAGTAACTGGAGTAGAAATGTTCCGTAAAATATTAGATAGAGGTGAGGCTGGTGATAACGTAGGTTTGTTGTTGAGAGGTATCGACAAAGAATCTATCAAAAGAGGAATGGTAATCTGTAAGCCAGGTTCTGTTAAGCCTCACACTAAATTTAAAGCTGAGGTTTACGTTCTTTCTAAAGAAGAAGGTGGACGTCACACGCCATTCTTCAACAAATATCGTCCACAGTTCTATTTCAGAACTACTGACGTAACAGGAGAGATTTTCTTACCTGAAAATGTTGAAATGGTTATGCCGGGTGATAACATCACTATAACTGTTAATCTAATCAACGCTATTGCAATGGACAAAGGACTTCGTTTTGCAATACGTGAGGGTGGACGTACAGTAGGTGCTGGCCAGGTAACTGAGATTCTTGAGTAATCTGAACTGAATAATATAGAAAAAGCACTTCGAAAGAAGTGCTTTTTTTTTGGTATTTTTGTACGTATTATCTGTTTCAAATACTTAATTTTGTTTAAGTTTCGTTATGATTTTATTTACCTTTTTTGAATGAATCGTCTTTTAATTTTTCTTTTTACTCTTTCTATTTCTATTGCAAAAGGCCAAAATTCGGTTTTGGCTTCAGGTTATTGGATAAAGGTAGGAGTTAATAAAGAAGGTATTTTTAAGATAGATCAAAGTTTTTTAAGTAAGTATTCGGTGAATTCTAAAAATTTAAATCCTCAGAATATCCGGGTTTTTATTGGACATCCCACCGCTTTGCCTCAAAAAAATAGTGATTTTAGAACGCAGGATTTAAAGGAGCTCTCCATTCATGTGATTGACTCAGATAATAAATTTGACAAGAACGATCAGATTTTATTTTATATTCCTTCTCCACATAAGATAAAACTTGATACGGTAAGTAATTTATATTCTCATGAAATAAATCCTTATTCAGACTCTAGTTTTGTATTTATTAATCTAAACGGACCAATTTCTAAAAAAATCACAAACCAAGAAATTGTATCTGCAACCTCAAAAGCTAAAACTTCATTGCCTTATTATGATTATTTTGAAAAAGAGATAAAAAATGTTTTTGCTTCTGGCAGAAGGTGGCTTGGAGAATTTTTTTTTTAATAATTTGAGCTTTAATGTAGAGCTATCTGACGTGGACGAAACACAGAAAGCAATTTTTAATACTTCAGTTTTAGGGATTGGTCGTACAGCACAATCTCTTGATTTCCAAATAGATAAGATAAGTAAAACAAAAATATTAATGGCTGGAAGTTTATATGCTGCCAATGATGCTTTTGCTCGATATAATAGGTATTCTAATTTTTCAGATCTAAATTTTACCTTAGATAACCCAAAGGAAAAGTTTAATGTAGAATTTAAGCTAGCCACTGAAAATTCTGCTAACGCAGGTGCATATATAGATTATTATTCCATAAACTATTCAAAAAAATTAATTTATGATCCAAAGGCATTTAGAATTTTTAGATTAAGAGGCACCTTAAAAGAGCCTAAAATTTCATTAGCTTTATCAAATTCTGATCAAAATACGTTGCTTTGGTCGATTGATGATAAATTAAATGTAAAAAACATACTATTTAGAGCGAATGAACCCTTTGATTTGAAATTGGAAAAAGGAGAGAATCAAATCTTGCTTTTTAATAAATCGATAGCTGAATATCCTGTTTTTCATGGGATTATTAAAAATCAAGACATTAAAAAGAACTCTGTGCCTGAACTTCTTATCGTATTTCCGGATAAATTTAGGCAAGAAGTGGAGCGATTGATAATTCATAAAAAGCAAATGAATCTCGAAGTTTTAGGTCTTAGTACCTCGGAAATTTATAATGAGTTTAGTTCTGGAAAAAGGGATCCGTCTGCTATAAGAGACGTATGCAGGTACTTTTGGACAAAAGAGTCTCAAAAGTTTAAATTTTTATTACTTTTCGGGGATGCTACTTTTGACTACAAAAATAACAATAAGATATCTTTTTTAGATCAACAATTGCTAGTTCCAACGTATGAATCGAGAGAATCATTGGAACCCATTTATAGCTTTTCTTCCGATGATTATTTTGGGTTTTTAGAGCCTCAAGAAGGAGAATGGGAGGAAGGCTACAGTAAAGACAATGTATGGATTAGCAACAATGCTAACGACCACAGTTTAGATATTGCTGTAGGAAGATTGCCTGTGAAAACTATTTTTGAAGCTCGTAACATGATAAATAAGTTAATTTCTTATGAAAAACCTTTCATAACTGATGGCTCATGGAAAGATAAAATTGTGTTTGTTGCAGATAATCGCGATTATAATATTCACCAAAGAGATGCTGAAAATTTGTCTGAAAATGCATTGAAAAATTGGGCAGGATTCGATGTTTCTAAAATTTATTTGGACGATTTTCCAATAAATGGAATTGGACAAGCAGTTTCAGCTCCTTTGGCTACTTCAGCTCTAACTAATGCAATTTTAAATGGGGCTTTCTTAATTAACTATAATGGACACGGTTCAGAAGACGGCTGGGCTCAGGAAAAATTATTAACAAATAAGGAGATAGTACAATGGAAAAATACAAGCAAACTTCCCATTTTTTTTACAGCAACTTGCCAGTTTGGGAAATTTGACAATCCAAATATAGTGTCAGGAGCCGAACTGGCTTTACTTAGTCCTAATGGTGGAGCTATTGCATTACTTACTACCACAAGACCAGTGTATTCAAGTACCAATGAAAAAATAAATTCCGCATTCTATAAAAATATTAGCTCTTCGAGAACGCTGGGGGACTTGTTTAAAATTACAAAGAACCAATCTATCCAGGGTGAAATTAATCGAAATTTTAGTCTTTTGGGTGATCCAAGTTTAGCTTTTCCAATTTTTGGAAACGCTATTAGACTTTTATCTTTGGACGATAGGGCAGCAGAGGGAGCAGAATTGAAGGCTCAATCCAAAGTAAAAATAAAAGGAGAAGTACCTACTATTAAAAATGGTCAAATTAGGGTTCAACTTTTCGATAAAATTTTAAAAGAAAAAACGTTAGGGTCTTTTACAGATAGCCCGATCATGGAATTTAATAAATTAGATAATAAACTATTTGAATCAATTTTGGAGGTTAAAAGTGGTGTTTTTGAGGGTAATATCGTCATTCCGTCTGAAATTTTGAAAGGTGTTGGAGAGGGTAAAATTTTATTTTATGCTATTGATTCGGAGACAAATGCAGAGCAGTTTGGGTTTTTTAATAATTTTAAATTGAATGGAGATTTATTGGGTCCAAAAACGGATAATGATCCTCCTCAAATTAATAGCTCTTTAGACCAAGAAATGAATTTGAATTTTGACTTTTTTGACGAAAGCGGATTTAATATTTCAGAATTGGATCGAAATCATCAATTAAGTTTAGTAATAGACGATTCGTCAGTTATTGATATTAAGAGATATTTTAATTTATCAAGTGGTTATAAAGAAGCCAAATTAGGCTATTTTGTTGGTAATTTATCGAATGGAAAACATAAAGCTAAAATTATTGTTTTTGATAATTATAATAACAAAGCGGAAAAATCGTTTGATTTTAACATTGAAAAGCAGACTTTTGAAGTTAAAAGCTTTATTAATTACCCAAATCCATTTTTTAATTATACAAATCTAGTTTTTACACATAATAGGAAAGGTGATAATTTAGAAGCAATTTTAAAAGTATTTGATTTAAGTGGGAAATTAATTGGAGAATATGCACAACAATGTTTTGAATGTGACTCTAAAATAGAATTTGGATTAGATTTTGCTAGTAAGAATGTGTTTAATAATCAATTATTTTTTAAAATCGTCATTAAGTCTCTTTCAGAAAATGTTCAAACGTTCTCTTCTGGAAGGATGTTATTTTGGAAATGACAATAAAAATTTATTACTTTGGGATTACAAAAGTGGAATTTGAATAATTATCGTGCTATGACATTTTCGTTAATGAGAAAAAGTTTTTTTGGCTTATTTATTATTATTGGTATTTTTCAGTCCCAATTATATGCTCAAGGATCAATAACAAAGGAATATAGAGTTGTAACTACTGCAGTGCCTTTTTTGTCCATATCACCTGACTCGCGTGCTGCTTCATTAGGAGATGCGGGAGTGGCTGATACACCCGACGCAAACTCTATTTTTTGGAATACCGCCAAGCTAGCTTTTGTTGAAAATAAATTTGGAGCAAGTGTTTCTTATGCTCCTTGGCTTCGAGATTTAGTGCAAGATATGGGTTTAATGAACGTTTATGGGTATTACAAACTTTCAGACAAACAAACACTTACCGCAGGGTTAACCTATTTTAACCAAGGTTTGATTGATTTTAGGACTAATTCTGGGGAAGAGGCTGGCACTTTTCAGTCGAGAGAAATGTCGTTTGTGGCTGGAATAGCTCAAAAGCTCAGTTCAGATTTTTCAATGGGTTTAAATTTAAAATTCATAAATTCTAATCTCGTAGGAAATACGGTTATTAATGGTCAAGCAGGTAAACCTGGAAGAACTGCTGCTGCAGATCTTGGGATTTATTATAAAAAAAATAGACCCAAAGATTTAGATGCAGAATTTAAAAAAACTACTGATATAGCTTATGGAGTAGTTTTACAAAATATTGGTGGAAAAGTGAATTATGGTTTTGGGGAGTATTTTATACCTGCGAATCTTAAAATTGGAACTAAAATTTCGCATAAAACTGATTTTCATAATACGTTTAGTTTTTTAGTGGATTTCAATAAATTGTTGGTACCCACACCTACGAATAATTCTGCCCCAGTTTCACAACAAGGAATCTTTTCTTCTATAATCAAATCATTTAATGATGCCCCAAATGGCTTAAGTGAAGAAATAAAAGAGGTAATGGCTTCAGTAGGATTAGAATACCGCTATGACGATTTGATTGCTTTTAGAACAGGCTATTTTCACGAATCAAATGATAAGGGTAGTCGCCAATATATTACTACTGGTTTTGGGGTAAAGCTAAAAGATATTTATAATTTAGATATGGCTTATTTAATACCTACTAAAACTGGGAATCCTTTGGCCAACACATGGAGAATAAGTTTAAATTTTTCAATTCCTTCAAAAACTCTTAAATCTAGTGAGTTAAAAGAGGAGGAAGAATAAAAAGTATCAAATTACATAATCAATATTTATATGCCCGATTTTCGGGCTTTTTGCTTTTTAAAACCACAGATTAATTTTTTTTTATGAGTTATATTGAATTAACGATACAAATTGAACCTGATTTTTCAGATATTTTAGTAGCCGAATTGGCTGAAATCGGATTTGATTCATTTATTGACACTTCAGATGGAATTCAAGCGTATGTTTTAAGTAGTGATTTTAGCGATATTTTGTTGAAACAATTAATGGAGAATTATGCAAACAAAACTGCTATTTCTTATAGCTTAAAAAAAATAGAGAAACAAAATTGGAATAAAGAATGGGAATCTAATTTTTTACCTATTTCAGTTGCCGGCAAAGTGTATATTCGTGCCACGTTTCATGAACCAGCTGATGAAAGCTTTGCTCACGAAATTATTATTACCCCTAAAATGTCTTTTGGGACTGGGCACCACGAAACTACCTCACAAGTTTTAGAGTTACAATTGGAGATAGACCATTCCAACAAAACTGTATTGGATGTGGGCACAGGAACTGGCATATTAGCAATTTTGGCTTCTAAATTAGGAGCGAAGCATATTACCGCATTTGATATTGATGAATGGTCTGTTGAAAATACTTTAGAAAATATAGGATTAAACAACACTCCAAATATCAAAGTAGAAAGAGGAACTATAGAAACACAAAATAGTGCCCAATACGATATAGTTTTAGCTAATATTAATCGAAATATATTATTGACGGAGATTCCTATCTATGAAAAATTTATGGGAGAAAAAGCATTTTTGATTGTTAGTGGCTTTTATGCCAACGATGTGGATGATATAGAATCTATGGCAATTTCGTGTGGGTTAAAAATAATTAGAAAAATTAATAAGAATAACTGGGCTGCAGTCGTTTTTAGTAAAGGTTAAGTAAAACAGATTTTTCAGATGAGGTTTGCGACTATTTTATTCTTGTTTTTTTTTGTATCGAGATTTTGTCTCGGTCAGAGTTTTGTTTTCTCATCTGAACCTTCCAATTTTATCATCGATATAAACAAACAATTCGAAAAGCAGTTAGGCCCAGGTGCTAAAATTGTACTTTCAGATTTCAGTTCAAATTTTCAAAACACCTTTGATGAAGAATCCAGAAAACATTTTATTGCATTGTTTAGTGCAATGTCAAAAAGGGGACTTAAACCTATTGATCTCTATAATTTAATAAAGGCTTATCAGTATTTTATAAAATCAGGCGATTATAATCAAAATTTCTGCCAGGAGTTGAGCAAAAGTTTAATTAAAACACTGGAACCCCAAAATCCCAAAAGGATAATTGAAACCGTCTTGAATTTAGAAGCTTTGTTTAAAGACAAAGTGCTATATAAATCTAATTTCAATAAGATAAGTTTATTAAATGCAAAATTTGAAATAGGTTATTTCGACAAAAAGCAAGATTACTTTAACCCAGACCTCGTTATTGCTCCAGGAAAAAAAGATGCTGAAGAAGAGGATATTGGTTGGGGTGAACAAAATAATGCGGAAGAATATGACCCATGGAATGATCCAAATTTAGATTTTTCAAAAAAGCAAAATTTAGAACAAGTTAATCTGCCAAGTATAGAAAAGTTGTTTTTTATTTTTAAAGATATAGATCTCGTGATGGTAAGCCCATCAGATTCTGTTGTGTTATCAAAAACTAGTGGTGCTTTTGATCTTTTCAATGGAGTTTTTGTGGGCAAAGGAGGAGAAATTGAATGGCAGCTGAATGGCAATAATTTAAATGCTAAGCTCGATTTATTTTCTTTGAAAGTTCAGAATCCTAGACTATTAGCAGAACAGGTAATTCTAACGTTTGAAAATAAATTAAAAAAGCCCATAAAGGGAGTTTTAGAGATTAAATTGGAAAAAAGAGCTAAAGGTGTTTTGTCAAGTTATCCCAAATTTAAATCGTATCACAACGATGCCGAATTGGTGCTGAACATTAATAATTACGACTATTTTGGAGGATTGAGTTTAAATGGTTCGAGAATGTTTTCTGCATCAATTTTTGATCCTTACGCCAAAATTGTTGCTAATAAAGGTTCAAGAAATACTTTTAGTGTACAATCCAGGAATTTTGAAATTACAGATACTCTAATTACCTCTGATAGAGTAAGTTTTGTTACAAAATTCGATAAAGATTCTGTTTCGCATCCAGCAGTTAAAATGAGATTTGATTTAAAAAATAGTTTTTTAAATCTAAATAAGATTGAACGAGGTGGGTATCGGAACGCTATGTATTCTGACACCTTTCATCAAGTAGATATTAAATCTGATGCTATGGCTTGGGATCTTAAGGGTGGAAGAATGGATTTTTATATTATTTCAGGTAAAGCGGAAGTGCCGGCAGTGTTTGAATCTTTCAATTATTTTAATCCAGATAGAATCAGAAACTTAAGTACAAATGCAGGTTTTAATCCATTGATTCTAGCTGGAAATATAGTTGCTAGAAAAAAAGTTAATTTAATTACCATCGACGAAATGGTAAATCTTACTAAAAAAGAAAGATACCTAGTGAGCAATGGGATGCTAATTGGTCATCAGATGGGCTTTTTTGATTTTGATCCAATCACAAATAATTATTCTTTGAGTAGGAAGGGACAACATTATTTTTTGTCCTATATGGGCAAAGCTGACTTTGATGATTTGGTGCTTTCTTCGCTATCAACAGGAGGTGGTAAAGTTGGAAATGCATCTATTGATTTAAATACAAAGGCATTAGATATAAAAGGAACTCAAGATTTTAAGTTAAGCGACTCGCTTGGAATTAATTTTATACCTAAAGACCAGTCTATGCAAATTGTAGGGAATAAGGTTTTTAGGTTTAATGGAGAGATTGTGGTAAAAAATTATAGATTTTTTGGAGATTTTGAAGTTCAATATGAGCAATTTTTAGTAAAACTAAAACGGATAGATTCCATTCGGTTTATACCTTTAGATTTATTTAAAAAAGGCAGTAAGATAGAGATTGGTGGACATATGTTATATGGAAAAACGGGAACTCTTTATTTAAATAGTCCTGATAATAAATCAGGAAGAAAAAAATTATCTGAATACCCGAAATTAGATATTCAAGATGGGGTTTTGGTATATTTTAACGAACCTGGAAGATATCAGACTTTCGAGAAAGAGGTTTATTTTAAAGCTAGTTCATTGAAAATTGATAGTTTAAATAGTGTTAATCCGGTTATTCCTGGCATATTTTATAGTGGAAATATTTTCAAACCTATTCAAGAAAGCTTAATAGTATTGCCAGACACTAGTGTTGGAATAAAGCATAAACCAAAGGTGCCTTATAAAGTATATGGCACTGAATCTACTTTACGAGCGGAATCGGAGATCGTATTAAGTAAAAGAGGAATAAAAACCTCTGGTGAAATAACACATCTAGCTGGAAAGTTTAAAGCTAAGGAAATTAATCTTTTTGAAGACAATTTAAATGCAAAAGGAGAGATTGGGAAAATAACTGAATCTACTTTCGCTTCTGGGGGTTATTTTCCAGAAGTTACAATTTCTGAATATGATTTATATTGGGAGCCCAAATTGGATAGTATGCGTATAGCTTCTGAAAAAGGATTTAGTTTTTATGCCGCTTCATCAGTTTTAACGGGTTCTTTACTTTTAAAGCAGAAAGGATTATTTGGAAATGGATTTTTAGACAGAAAAGACTCAGATACAAAATCGGAGAGTTTCAAGTTTAATAAAACTGGATTTTTAGCGGACAATTCTATTGTAAATATAAAATCGGCGGAAAAAGATGCAAAACCTGTATTTTCAGGTAAGTTCGTTGGAGTTGATTTTAATGTGCAAACGGCGATAGCAAAAATATCTTCTAAAAATGAAGGATTTGATACAAGCCAAAAATCATTATTAGAGTTTCCATATTCTTCTTATATTACTACCATCGACAATGCAGTTTGGAATATCAAGTCCAAAAAAATAACAATGGCTGGTTTGCTTGAAAATTCTGAGTTTAAATCAACAGCTCCCAATCAATATGGGTTGAAATTTAATGGAACCGCGGCCACTTATGATATAACAGAACTAAATTTGAATATTTCAGGGGTAGAAAGTATTAATTCAGTTGATGCGGCAATTATCCCCCCAAAAGGGCTAGTGGCTGTAAAAAAAGACGGAATGTTGGAAGGATTTACGAAAGCTAAAATAATTGCTGACACCCTCAATAAATTTCATGTTTTAACCAATGCAACTGTTAAAATTAATTCTAAACTTTCGTTTTCTGGAAATGCAGATTATCAATTTGTAAATGTAAGTTCCGATACGTTTAATATTAAACTAGGCAATTTTGAATTTGCTGAAATAGGGCCTGATGGAAATTTATTAAACTCAAAATCTTCTAACAGGCTTTCTACCATTGCTAGAGCGAAAGTAACTGAAAAAGATAGTATATATTTATCTCCAAAAATATTATATAAAGGAGATATTACCATGTTAGCCCCTTTTAAAAATCTTTCGCTAAATGGGGCAGTGCTTCCAGAATTAAAGAAATATCCAATTTTGGGTGGAAATTGGATTAATTATACCGGTAATAAATCAGAAGAGATAAGTATTAATGTAGATGAGTCCTTAAAAGATGGCGGGAAACCACTTTATGTTGGAATGCATTTTAAAACTGGGGCACAAAACGGGGCACTTTACCCTACTTTTCTGTCTGCAAAGAAAAGTGAGGATGATTTAGATGTTTTTTTAGCGAGTGGAGTATTTAAAAGAGTTGAAGCTAACAAAAAGTTTGTGGTAAGTGCTTCAAATTTAAATGAAATTTCTAATCGGTATGAATTTTTTGACTCCAAGGGTATTATTGCTATGGAAGGAAAATTTAATTTGTTAGGGGCCCCTTCAAAAATATTTGAAACCGTAGGAATAGCAAATTTGGCTTTAGATTCTATGAAGTACCAATTTTCAACTATGATGAAATTTGATTTTCCATTATCTATCCCTACAACTCAAAAATTAGGGACAAATATTGTTAAGTCAAATCTTGATGCAGGAAATAGTGATCCAGCAATTGTTGTAGATTCCCCATATTTTATTTCTAAGCTAAGCCAGATTATAGGCAATAAAGATACGGAAGACTATAAAAATAAGAATTTAAAAGAACACCAACCACTTCCAAAATTTTCAACCAAGTTTCTGAATACTTTGGTGTTTTCAGAATTGAATTTAATTTGGAATCCAGTTGCAAATGCTTTTCATAGCGTTGGTAAAATCGGAATTTCTAATATTGGAGACATAGATATTAATGCCATGGTAGATGGATATGTAGAAATTGTAAAGAGCCCACAAACAGGGGATGAACTCTATGTTTTTCTTGAAATTTCTCCTGCTAATTGGTACTATTTTGGTTTTAAGAATGGGCAGTTAGGCATTACATCCTCTGATGAGGAGATTAATAAACTCATTAGCACTCCAGTAGGGGGTAAAGAAAAAAAATCTGAAGTGGCTTTTGTTGATGCTAATGAAGCCTCAAAATTTAGAAAAAGATTTTTACAAGTTTACAAAGGAGTAAAGGAAACAGATTTTGCAAAAAAAACAAACGCTTCTACGGTTTTGCCAACACAACCAAAAGCTAAATCTGCAACTAAAAAAGAAGAGGAAAAAGAAGGGTTCTAGCTTTGGCAGAACTCTGATTAAATTTGATTTTTAAAGAATTTAATCGCCATGCTTTCCAACTTTTGAAATTTTAATCTACGAATATTGCTCCTTTAAATGCAGATTTTGAATCTAAATAGTACTTTCAAAAATTTTTGCCGACCTTTGCCCATTGAATGGTAATGAATGAAGACAAAAGGAAATAGAAAATCAAAAATAAATATTGTAACGCTAGGTTGTTCCAAAAACTTGGTGGATTCAGAAGTTCTTTTTACCCAACTGAAAGGCAATGGAATGGACGTTACCCATGAATCTGAGAAAGACGATGCTCAAATTGTGGTAATTAATACCTGTGGTTTTATTGATAATGCAAAGCAAGAATCAATAGATACTATTTTAAGGTATGTGGAGGCAAAAGAAGCCGGAGTAATAGATAAAGTGATAGTTTCAGGTTGCCTTTCTCAACGATATAAGGACGAACTTTCGTTGGAAATTCCCCAAGTAGATGCTTGGTTTGGCACAAATGACCTTCCTAGACTATTAAAGACCCTAAAGGCGGATTATAAACATGAATTGGTTGGTGAGCGATTATTGACTACTCCAGCACATTTTGCTTATTTAAAAATTGCTGAAGGTTGCGACAGGCCTTGTTCATTCTGTGCAATTCCATTAATGAGAGGAAAGCACGTATCTAGACCAATGGAAGAAATGGTGTTACAGGCAAAAAATTTAGCAGCCAAAGGCACTAAAGAATTAATTTTGATTGCTCAAGATTTAACCTATTATGGATTAGATATTTACAAAAAAAGAAATTTGTCAGAGCTTTTAGAAAGGCTTTCGGATGTGGAAGGAATTGATTGGATCCGATTACAGTATGCGTATCCTTCTGGTTTTCCTTTGGATGTTTTAGACGTAATGGCCAGAAAATCAAATATATGTAAATATTTAGATATGCCTCTCCAACACGGTTCTTCAGAAATGTTAAAGCTTATGCGAAGAGGAATTGACCGACCTAAAACCGAAGCCTTGATAGCAACAATCAGAGAAAAAGTTCCTGAGATTGCCATCCGAACCACTTTAATTGCGGGTCATCCAGGTGAAACAGAAGAGAGTTTTGAAGAAATGTACTACTTTGTAGAAAGCCAACGATTTGACAGATTGGGTGTTTTTCAGTATTCTCATGAAGATCAAACCCATTCTTATAGTATGGAAGATAGCATTCCTTCAGAAATTAAACAGGAACGCCAAGAAATAATAATGGAGTTACAACAAGGGATTTCAGATGACTTGAACCAACAAAAAGTAGGAAAAACCTTAAAGGTCTTATTTGATAGAAAAGAAGGAGGATATTTTATTGGAAGAACAGAATATGATTCCCCAGAAGTGGATAACGAAGTGCTAGTTTCCGCTGAAAATTCATATGTAAGAATAGGAGACTTTTCCAATGTAAAAGTAAATTCTGCCTCGGAATTTGATTTGTATGGTGAGCTTGTATAGGTTTTATTTTCTAATCACTAGGATTCTCAATAAATTTTCAGAATAAACCCATTTTTTTTATTGTTGGACTTCTATTCAGATTTTATTTTTAAAATCTTATTTGCATTATTATTTTTAAGTATAAAACCCATTTGAAATCAATTTTCTTAAGAAAAAAATGAATAAGAAAAACCCTAAGTTTAACTATAGCCATTACTTTTTTGGCCTTATCTACAACTGGAATCCTACTTTTTATAAAACAAAAGGCACATTTTATTGAGATTACGCATACGGTAGTAGGTTTACTTTTTGTGGGATTTGCTATTTTCATATTATTAATAATTGGTCTTCCATAACAGGATATACCAAAGAACGCAAAACTGGTAAAATCAAAAAGGAATTTATTTTTGCAAGTATTATAGCTGGGTCAGTTATTATTGGAGGTCTAACCGAAGTATTAGAGCCAGTGGAAGAGTTAGGAGCCATGTTTAAAAGAAAAGAAAGCGGAGATAAACCCAAAACAATAAACTTTCTAGAAATTACTACTAATAAGGAAATTACTGGGTCCTCATTTACTTTAACTATTCAAAAAACTGAAGCTTCACATGAGGCAGTTATGGCCGTTTGGGTGGAAGATTCAACGAATACTTTTGTAGAAAATATTTTAGTTGGCGAAGATAATTTATCTCAATGGGCTTCTGTTGCGAAAGGGGCTAAATCTAACTTTAATCAAGAAATGCCAAAGGATAATTTTATTCTACATACTAAAACTACGGCAATGCCTCCATTTACTATTAAATTTGAAATAGAGAAAGGCGGAACTTCAGAAGTATATGCGTCTAAAATTTTAAGCACCGATAGACAGGCCTACGTGTTATCCTTACCAAAGGGAATCTTAATGAAATCTGGAATTATTAATTTTTGATTAAATTTTTAATGCTTAATATTAAGCGAAAATAATAGATTATACCAATTCTTGTAAACTCACCAATTTTCGGTAATATCCGTTTTCAATAGCATTTAGAAACGTATGATTGCCTTGTTCTACAATATCGCCATTATGAATTACATAGATATAATCGGCCGATTGAATGGTGCTTAATCTATGAGCAATAACCAAAGAAGTTCTGTTTTTCATCAATTTACTCAATGCGTCTTGTACCAGCTTTTCAGATTCTGTGTCAAGAGCAGATGTGGCTTCGTCTAAAATAAGAATTGGGGGGTTCATTAAAATGGCCCTTGCTATTGAAATTCTTTGCTTTTGTCCTCCAGAAAGTTTTGTTCCTCTGTCGCCAATATTGGTTTCAAAGCCTTCTGCTTGTGCTTGTATAAAGTCAAATGCGTTGGCAATTTTGGCTGCATTAATAATTTCTTCCTCGGAGCAATTTCTACCAAAAGCTATATTATTATAAATGCTATCATTAAATAAAATAGGTTCTTGGGTTACTATTCCCATTTTTTCTCTTAAATGTTTCTGAGAAATGGTTTTGATGTCTATATTATCTATGGTTATTTTTCCAGAATTCACATCATAAAAGCGAATAACTAAATCGGCAATAGTAGATTTTCCTCCACCTGAGGCCCCTACGAGTGCTATCATTTTGCCTTTTGGAATTTCAATAGTAATGTTTTTTAGGGTTTCTGTTCCTTGCAAATAGGAGAAACTTACATTCTCAAATTTGATACTTTTCTCAAAATTAGAAAAAGGAATTGTAGTTGCTAGGTCACTTATTTCGGCAGGTTGATTTAATAATTCTAGGACTCTTTCCCCAGAGGACAAGCCTCTTTGAGCGGTGCTTATGGCTTGTGAAATGTCTTTTGCAGGTCTAATAACCTGAGAAAACAAGGCTATGTAGGAAATAAAAGTGGAGGCAGATAAACTGCTGCTCTCATTCAAAATCATGCTTCCTCCAAAATATAGCAGAGAGGCCACCATGCTTACACCAATAAACTCAGAAAAAGGGTTGGCCAATTCTCGTTTTGCAGCATAGGAGAAAATAGCTTTTCTGTACGATTGATTTTCTGACTTAAATTTTTCAGAAATAAATTTTTCTGCTAAAAATGCCTTTATTACGCGCATACTTCCAAAGCCTTCGTCCATTATTGTTAATAGATTGCTTAAGCGTTGCTGACTATCGCTCGCATCATGACGCATTTTTTTAAGCATAAACCCAATGAATGCACCGGTAAGTGGAATAACCAAAAGTGAAAATAGCGTTAGCTGCCAAGAGATATAAAATAACGCCACTAAATAAGCGGTAAGTAATATAAATTCTTTCACGGCTGCTGAAAAAGAATTTGCTATAGAGTTTTCCACTTCTTGAACATCAGTGGTAATTCTAGAAATAAGTTCTCCTTTTTTCTCATTCGAAAAAAAACCTAAATGTAGATTAATCGTATTTTTAAAAACTGCCTGTCGGAGATTTGCCACCATATTGGTTTTAAATCTTTCCAATAAGCGAAGGCTAAAATATCGTGTAATATTAGCAATAAAACTTACCACTAAAACAGAAATACAGACGAATTTTAAACCTCCTAATTTTCCATTTTGAACTATTGCCTCTGAGAAATATTTTTGGTAATAATCCAGTAAATTAAAATTTGATGGTGCTTTTTGAGCCATTGCAGCGATTTCTGAGGCGGGCACTTGTCCAAAGAGGACATCTAAAAGTGGTTTTAATAATACCAAATTTAAAACGCCAAAAACTCCAGCTATTAAGGAGGTAAATATAAACGGGAGCAAAAAACCTTTAAAATTTCCCGCGTATTGAAGTATTTTAAAATAAATTTTCATTGCCACAAAATTATAAAGGGTTTTTCACTTATTTTTTTAAAATGGAATTATATTTGAATTCAAATAATTGTCTGAAAATTAATGATTAATTTTCGAAAAAGGCTTTGGGTCTTTTTTGGTCTCTTTATTTTATCTTGCCAAAGTCACAACACTTCTACCATAAAAGTTGAAAAGGCATTTTATTATTGGAAAACAAATTTTGAAATTTCCAAAAAGGAAAATGAATTTTTGAAAATACATAATCTATCAAAAATTTATTTACGTTTTTTTGATGTAGATTATGATTTCCGAATTTTAAAAGCGGTACCAAAAGGAAAGTTGATTTTTTCAGAATCACCTCAATTCAAATCAATAATACCCACTGTTTTTATTACCAATAGAGTTTTTGAAAATTCCAATTTTGAAAGTCTAGATGCACTTGTGACCCAAATTCATTCTTCAATAATCAATATTGCTTCAAAAAATAATATTGTCTTCAAAGAAATTCAAATAGATTGTGATTGGACAATTAGGACAAAGAAAAAGTATTTTTATTTTTTAAAAAGACTTAAAGAAAAGACTTTAAAAACTTCGGCTACTATTCGACTGCATCAAATTAAGTATTTTGAAAAAACGGGTGTTCCTCCTGTTGATGAGGGCATCTTGATGCTATATAACACAGGAGATTGGAGAGACGAAAAGACAAAAAATTCA
>JANNWE010000219.1:0-2089 GCA_031414675.1 Cytophagaceae bacterium | reverse complement strand
TGTTGTGAAAAATCCCCAATATTTTAGACCTGACTTAAGAGTATATTTTAAAAAATCTAAAGAAAAATATGCCAGAACAATCTCTATTGATATTCAAAATTTTACGAGCCATAAAAATTTAGCATTTCAATATTATGACTCTTATTTAAAGAAAGTTGTTTCTAAAAATCAATTAGGTATAATTCCAATGTTTAATTACAGGTGGGAGTTTTAAATAAAAAAAGCATCTGCTTTTTTGTGCAGATGCTTTTTCCTTAAAACAAAAAAATTATTTTGAAGCTTTCATATTGTTTCCTTGTACATTTAATTCAAGGCCTGAAACTTTTCCACTTGAATCTCTTTTGAAAATAGCAGAACCGTCGAAACCTACTAATTCAAATTTGTCTTTTTCTGTAGTAGGTTTAAGTTCCGCCGAACCTTGATCTGAACTGCCATAAAGTTTCCCTTCTTTAATTATCACATTTACTTTTTCCACTGGTGAGCCTTGTTCAAATTTAAAAGTACCTGTAAATTCTTCCATAGCATTACCTTCTTTTTTACCACTGATTACAGACCCTTGAACTTTGATTTCTATCATATCCACAACCCCATTAGTTCTTTTAAAAACTATTATTGCATCATTATTTGGTTCTTTAAATTCATCGTTAGCGGAAGTTTCAAATATTTCACCTTTGCCTACACCTTCAGCTTCGGCCATTAAAACTCCATTTTCAAAAGTAACAACCAATTTTGGAAAAGGAGCACCGTCCAATTTGAAATTTCCAACAAAATCAGATTTAGGTGGTTTTTGAGCAAATATAATGAAGCATGAAAACAAGAAAATAGTAAAGAATGATAGTTTTTTCATCTGTTTTTGGTTTTGTTTGAATTGATTTTTAGATAATTTATCCAAATTTAGAGGTAAAGATTTAAAACATTCAAAAAATACCAATAAAAAATTTATAAACATTAATTTTGCATTCAATCTCTTAGAATATAATTCATAAAAAATGGCAAAAGTTGTAGAACATCTTAGTAAATCAAATAAAAAACCAATATTTTCTATTGAAATAATTCCACCAGCTAAAGGAGGAAAAATAGATGAATTACTTAACGACATTGCCCCAATGATGGAACTAAAACCCCCATTTATTGATGTCACTTATCATAGAGAGGAATACATATTTGTTAAAACAGAAAATGGTTTAAATAAAGAAGTTAAAACTAGAAAAAGACCCGGTACTGTGGGAATTTGCTCTGCAATTATGCACAAATTTGCTTTAGATGCTGTACCTCACGTGCTTTGCGGTGGCTTTTCAAAAGAAGATACCGAAGACCTCTTAATAGATTTAAATTACCTAGGCATTGAAAACGTGATGGCACTTAGAGGAGATCACGCAAAACCATTTGACACTTTTAAACCCAAAAAAGATGGGCACCCTTACGCTTCGGAATTGATTAAGCAAATAAAAAACATGAACGAAGGCCAATACCTTCATGAAGAGGCAGCATATTTGTCAAAAAGCAATTTTTGTATAGGTGCCGCTGCATATCCAGAAAAACATTTTGAAGCTGAAAGTATGGAAATTGACTTTCAATATTTAAAAAATAAAATAGCAGCGGGAGCTGAATATCTGGTTACCCAAATGTTTTTTGACAATTCAAAATATTTTGATTTTGTAAATAAGTGCAGAGCTAATGGCATTACCATTCCTATAATACCGGGATTAAAAGTACTTTCTACTAAAAAACAATTGGATATTCTACCAAAATTATTCTTTTTAAATATGCCAGAAGATTTTAAAAATGAGGTCATAAATGCCAAAGATGATTCAATGGCCAGACAAATAGGCATAGAATGGTGTATTAACCAATGTAAAGAATTAATAAAATTTGGAGTTCCAGCTTTGCATTTTTATACCATGAGCAAATCAACCACCACATTGGCTGTAGCAAAAAATATATTTTAGTAACAAAGAGGCAGATTTTTGCTTCTTTATTTTGTTAAAACTACTTTATTTTTTTAGAGATATTTAAGAATTTAGAATTCCAAATCCTAAGATTTTATAGAAACCATTTCAAGTTGGAAATTCAGCTCTTGGTCTGCCAA
>JANNWE010000218.1:0-5759 GCA_031414675.1 Cytophagaceae bacterium | reverse complement strand
TTGAAAATCTATCTCTTTTTGATAATAGTCCTTTTGTACTAAATCAACCTTCGCAGAACCCATCCTATAGGCCAATGAGCCAATGAAACCAACAAACAATATATAACATGCCACAATAGCTTTCCCCCAATTCATATTTTTTATTTATTTATTTTTTATCTTAAATTTTATCTTTTTGAATTACATAAATATTCTAAACCAATACCTCTTAATCCTTTTACCTGATAGGCCCCTGAAACTTCGTTTTTACATTATCCACTACTTTTCCATTTGACAATACTTCAATTTCAAGTTTTTGTGAACTTTGTTTTAGTATATTGATAGGAATATGAATAAAAAACGAAGATTCTGCTACTTCACTTGGCTTTAGATTCATATCTCGGCCAATCATTTTAATTTCTCCCTTTAACCCTTTTAATCTGAAACTAAGTGTTCTATTCTCATAACTTTTATTTACTACTTGCACATTGTAGAGGTTACTGATAGTTCCATCTTTGTTTTCTTGAAACATCAAACCAGGGGCTCTTAATATGGTGGTTTCAATAGTACTTCTTGTGACAAGTAAAAATGCCAAAATGCTTAATAAAATCAAAAGGACTGTTGAATAGGCGGCTATTCTTCCTGAGAATTTAAGTTTTTTCTTTTGTTCTATTCCTTCCATTGAAGCGTATCGAACCAATCCTCTTGGTTCTTGAATTTTATCCATCACTTCGTCGCAAGCATCTATACAAGCCGTACACGCTACACATTCAAGCTGCGTTCCATTTCTTATATCTATTCCTGTTGGACACACCTGCACACATATTTTGCAATCTATGCATGAGCCATGCACGGTTTCGTTTCTACTTTTTGCAATTTCTTTTTCATCTGGGGTTTGGTGTTTTCCTCTTAATTCTCCTCTAATATAATCATAGGCTACAACTATTGACTTTTTGTCTAACATCACCCCCTGAAGTCTTCCATAAGGACAAACTACAATACAAACCAATTCTCGGAAACGGGCAAATACAAAGTAAAAAGCAAAAGTAAAAACCACCAAAGCCAAAAAACCTGTCAAATGATTTAGGGGGTTGTCACGAATGATTTTGAACAACTCATTTTTACCGATAATATAGGCTAAAAACACGTTGGCAATGAAAAAAGATAAAGCAAAAAATACGGTGTGTTTAAGCGTCTTTTTCCAGACTTTTTCAGTATTCCACGCTTGTTCATCTAGCCTTTTTTGGGCATTGTGGTCACCTTCTATTAATACCTCAATTTTTCTAAAAAGCATTTCTAAAAAAATGGTTTGTGGGCACGCCCACCCACAAAAAACCCTTCCAAAAATTACTGTAAACAGAATAACAAAAACCATAAAGGTTAGTAGTCCTATTGCTACTAAATGAAAATCTTGTGGGAAAAAAGTTACCCCAAAAAAGATAAATCGCCTTTCTAAAACATTAAAAAGAAACAATGGATGACTATCAATTTCGAGCCATGGTAAGCTCAACAATAAACTTAATAACAGCCAAGAAAAATAGGTGCGTAGTTTATAAAAGTTGCCTTTTATGATTCTAGGATAAATCCAAATTCTTTTGCCTTGATTTGTAACGTTAGAGAGGTGGTCACGATAATTGGTGGTATCTATTTTTAAGGGTTTCATTCTTTTATTAAATAATAGGGAAAGTCCTTTTTTGGCCTTATTTCTCCTCGTATTTTTCACCTTGAGGCTCTTTGCCATTTTGGGGCTTTGTTCCCCTAAATTGATACAAATAGCTCGCCACCTGCTGAATCTGCAAAGGGTTCAAGGATTTCTTCCATGCTATCATTCCTTTTTCGGCAACTCCTTCAGAAATGATGTGGTACATGCTTTTAAAGTCTCCTCCATGAATCCAAAACTCATCGGTAAGGTTGGGGCCTACACCCCCTTGACCTTTGTCGCCGTGGCATGCAACACAATTCTTCGTATATTCTTCTTGTCCTTTAGTTAAAGCCTTTGAATCAGCCAAAAGGGTTACATTATTTTCATTTATTGAATTTGCAAATTTTTTCATATACAATTCATTCTGTTTCTGTGCCATGCTTATTTCTTCGGCATATTCAGTAGTCATTACTTTTCCGTCGCCAATAACATGAAAAACAAAAAGATATACCACCGCAATAGCAATTGTGCCATAAAATAAAAACATAAACCACGGTGGCGTTGGATTATCTAGCTCATCTATTCCATCATACGAATGCCCAAGACTCATCTGTTTTTCCATAGAAATGGGCTTAAGACTTAATATTTTTTGCCAAAATGTTAATGTGTTAGTTTCAACACTTTGGGTTTCTGTTTCCCCCTCTTTTTGATTTACTAATTTTTTTATTAGCACATATAGTGTAACGGTGATAATTAATAAGGAAACACAAATTACAAAAACCGCTACTAGAAATACTATTTCAGTAAAAGTAAGCCCTTTCTCTGTGGGTTTTATTGCTTCTTGAGCAAAAGCCATGTTGTTTACACAAAACAAAGCTACTGTGGTAGGTATAGCTATTTTTTTCATTCTGTTATTTTTTTATCTTCGTTTATAGGTAATTGACTCATATATTTAATGTGTTTTTTATCCATTATTAGTAAGTAAGTGCCTACCAACAAAAAGAACACAAAAAATATTAGAAGGGAGGATATCATTGGAATATCTGCACCTTGTACTTTATTTAAGAATTGTTTAAACATAGTTTTAATTGTTTGAAATTAAAGGGTTTTGGGGCTAAAATTAGGTGCTTTAAATTCAAAAGCACCTAATATGAATAATACCCATTACCCTAATTAACCAAAAGATTTTTATTGTTCCTTTTTTATGTCAGTACCAAGTCGCTGCAAATATGCTATCATAGCTATAATCTCTCTATCGGCCTCAACTTTTACATTTTCCTTAGCTAAATTTTTGGCTATGGCATCTGCTTGTACTTTCAAATCATTTTCAGCATTATCTAGTGCACCATCGTCATAAGGCACTCCCAGTGTTTGCATAGCTTTGAGTTTGTCTTTTGTGCTAGCAGTATTGAGTTTTTGTTCGATTAGAAACTCATAAGCAGGCATAATAGAACCTGGTGACATAGATGTTGGGTCTCTCATGTGTTGATAATGCCAAGAATCAGAGTATTTGCCACCTTCACGATGTAAATCTGGTCCTGTGCGTTTAGAACCCCACAAAAAAGGGTGGTCATACACAAACTCTCCTGCTTTTGAGTACTCTCCATATCTTTCTGTTTCTGACCTAAAGGGTCTAATCATTTGACTGTGACAGGTAGAACACCCTTCGCGTATATAAATATCTCTTCCCTCAAGCTCAAGTGGTGTGTAGGGTTGAACAGAGGCTATCGTTGGAATATTTGACTCAACCATAAAGGTTGGAATGATTTCAATAGCACCTCCAATTATTACTACCACAAAAGACCAAAGCAATAATCTAAGGGGTTTTCTCTCTATCCATCTATGCCAATATGTATCCGTTCCCGTGGCTACAAAATCTTTTTCTAGTGCTGGTGCCTCTGCGGACTCATTAGCAATTAAACTTCCCTGCAACATGGTTTTAAAAATATTATACGCACCAATTAAAGCCCCTCCTAGATAAAGTAATCCACCGACAGCCCTGATCATGTAAAGAGGTATTACTTGAAGGCTTGTTTCTAGAAAATTAGCATATTTAAGATTTCCTTCCGCAGTAAACTCTTTCCACATCATGCCTTGAGTAAAGCCCGAAATATACATAGGAACTGCCCAGAATAAAATTCCTAAAGTACCTAACCAAAAGTGGGCATTCATCAATTTTTTAGAAAACATTTGATTGCCGTAAATTTTGGGAATCATAAAATACATAATAGCAAACGAAAGGAACCCATTCCAACCCAATGCCCCTACGTGAACGTGCGCTGGAATCCAATCGGTATAATGTGCTATGGCATTAATGTTTTTGAAAGAAAGCAATGGGCCTTCAAACGTAGCCATACCATACGCTGTTACTCCTACTACCATCATTTTTAATCTTGGGTCTTCTCTTACTTTATCCCAAGCACCCCTTAATGTAAGTAACCCGTTAATCATACCACCCCACGAAGGAGCAATTAGCATTACTGAAAAAACAGTACCTAAAGACTGTGCCCAATCTGGCAAACTTGTATATAATAAGTGATGTGGTCCCGCCCATATGTACAAAAAAATTAAAGACCAAAAATGCAAAACAGACAATTTATAAGAATAAACGGGTCTATTTGCCATTTTGGGCAAATAGTAGTACATTAAGCCCAAAAATGGAGTGGTTAGAAAAAACGCTACAGCATTGTGTCCATACCACCATTGAACTAAAGCATCTTGCACTCCAGCATAGAGTGAATAGCTTTTGGTTAGCGAAACAGGTATTGATAAGGAGTTTACTATTTGAAGCATAGCAACAGTAACAAAGGTGGCAATATAAAACCAAATGGCTACATACAAATGCCTTTCTCTCCGCTTTAGTATTGTTCCAAACATATTTATTCCAAACACCACCCAAATTAAAGCAATAGCTATGTCAATTGGCCACTCTAATTCTGCATATTCTTTTCCAGAGCTCATACCTAATGGCAAAGAAATAGCGGCAGCTAAAATAATAAGTTGCCAACCCCAAAAGTGAATTTTTGAAAGCAAATCACTAAATAATCTTGCTTTGCATAGACGTTGAAGTGAATAATAAATTCCAGCAAAAATAGCATTTCCAACAAATGCAAAAATTACGGCATTGGTATGAAGAGCTCGTATTCTTCCATAGGTAAAATATTGGGTGACATTGGCTCCCGGCCAAAACAACTGTACTGCTATTAAAAGCCCAACCAACAAGCCTACTAAAGCGAAAATAATAGATGCCAATGCGAAGTTTCTGACAATTTTGTTGTCGTACTGAAAGTGTTCAATGTTTGTATTACTGGTGGTCATTTTTAAACTTTGGGGTTTATAATTTCAAAATTCATTCGTTTACTTGCTTTGCATTTGTTACAATTTTTCTTGCATTTACATGATTCAAAATCTGTTTCTTTAACTGATGGGTCCTTCATATTAATTTGGGTTTGTAGGTTCTTCATCTAATAAAATCCGCATAGCAGGAGTGTGTAAATCATCGTTTTGGCCTTTAGACATTGACCAAAAAAAAGCTGCCAAAAATCCAAGTGCAATTAACAAGCTTATGCCTATCATAAAGAAAATAATATCCATGATTTGAAAGATATTTGATACTCTTAATTGTAGCAAAATTGTTGGTTTTTCCAAGCCACTCTTATGACTGTTGTCAACGAATTGGGTGTGATTAGTCCTAAAAAAAACTGACAAATGTCAGTTTTTTTAATAGAAATTGTTTTCGCTAAAAGGATTATTTGTGATTGTAATTCCATAATTTGTTATGAAATCAATCTGCTTCAAATTTTGATCGATAGAAGATTAGAGTAAATATTTGAATTAAATTAGTTTAAACAGACTTTTTTAGTATCGGTTTGTTCTATTTATCGTAATGCTATTGCTTTTTTGCCTATTAAAACTTGTTGAATATAAAATGACTCTTCCAGTTGGCCTTTGCTTATATTTTTAGGTAGAATTTATAAATAAATTTTAATCCCCGCTTTTTCCAAATAATTCAACGCCAATTAAATTTTAAAACTTAAAGCTTCTCATTCCCACTTTCAACATTTGGTCATTTTGGTTTATTACTTGATAAAACTCGTTCGTGAGACCATTTTTCTCAGCGTTTTTCCAAATATTTCTT
>JANNWE010000217.1:0-6901 GCA_031414675.1 Cytophagaceae bacterium | reverse complement strand
AATCACGGATTGAAAAGGATTTATGGATTTCACTGATTTTATTTTGCTTATCATATTCTGTTTAATCTTTTAATTTCCTCAATCTGTGATTCAGACAATTGGCAATTTAACAATAAACGTCGTCCCTTCCCCTTCCACACTCTCTACTTCCACAGTCCCGCCATGCCCCTTGGTAACTATATCATAAGCCAAACTTAGTCCCAAACCCGTCCCTTGCCCTGTTGGTTTTGTGGTGAAAAATGGTTGAAAGATTTTGGATATTACGTCGTCGCTCATTCCTGTGCCGTTGTCTTTTATTTCCACATAAACCTCACCCCGGCCCTCTCCTGAGGAGAGGGAGCTTGTTTTAACAATTACTTTGGGTTCATATCCTGTTTCTCCTTTTTTGCTTCGTTCGTTCACTGCCCAAAAAGCATTATTAATCAAATTTAATAAAACCCGCCCCATGTCTTGAGGAATGACATCAATTTTGGGGAGGTTTTCATAGAATTCGGTCTTAAAGTCACTATTAAAGCTATTGTCTTTCGCTCTGATGCCAAGGTATGCCAGCCGTAAATATTCATCCGCCAAAGCATTAATGTCGGTCAATTCTTTTACGCCTGTGCTTGTACGGGAATGTTCCAGCATACTTTTTACGATGCTGCTGGCTCGCTTGCCGTGGTGGTTGATTTTTTCCAAATTTTGTTTTAAATCGATGGCTATTTCTTTAGCTTCAGCAATATCTCCTCTTTCCAATTCAGTATTCATTTCGCCAATTAATTCTGAAGAAACTTCCGAAAAATTATTGACAAAATTCAAGGGATTTTGTATTTCGTGCGCAATTCCAGCGGTGAGTTCGCCCAATGAGGCGAGTTTTTCTTTTTGAATGAGTTGATTTTGCGAAGCACGTAGCTCAGCGGTACGGGCTTCTACTTGATTTTCTAGTTGGTCCTTTTGGTCTGCAAGAATTTGTTGTTTTTCTTTCTCTTGTTCTAAATTTGCTTTCGACAATTTCTGTACTTCTCCTAATTGTTCTTTTAAGTTGCGATTTGATGAACTAAATTCCCAAGCTAAATGCAATGAAAACATAATTGGGCCACTTAAGTCGCTGAGTAGGCCTCCCATTTCTTGTAGGATTGAAAAAGTACTATTAAGTGTCGAGTTAAAAAGATGAAATAAATCTCCAATGAATAAAACAAAAAACAATGTCCCCGAGAATTGGCCAATGGCTAATATCCAAAATCCAGGCCGTTTGTTTCTCAAACCCAGTAGGGTAATTCGCCAAGTTTCAATAGTAAGTAAAATATTGTTGAAAGATAATAAAGGAGTAGTATTTGACGGATTTATGATTAAATAAATATTCACTATCATTATGATAGGTATAAACCAGAAGCGGCGTGGCATTTTCTGATAATATACACTGTAAATAAATAGCAGCGACCAGCCTCCAACCATCGAAACCGCAGATTTCCACAGTAAATTTGACCAGGAATTTAACGAAGCATCAGTTGTGGTAGTGGCGATTAAGATACTGGAAAAAAGTAGCGAGAAATTTAAAAGATATAAAGCAGTAATTAAGCTTGCCAATCTTTGAGGATAAAACAAATATAGAAAGAAAAAAAGTATGGTAAACGATATGTATAAGCTCATAGAGAAATACCCGTGGTAGGTGGCAATATTTGTGCTTAAATAGGATTCTGATAGTGGGGCTATTGTAAGACAGAATCCCAACAAAACTTTGGGCTGTAACACTTTATCGAAATCGTGTGAGGCATATCGCACGGTAATTACGTGAGTCTGTTCGTTGTTTAGGGTTGCCGTGAAAGGTTTTAGAGGTAAAAAACTTTTGCCCTTGCCTGAAGAGGCAAATACATCTCCAAATCGGCAAACCAATTTACCATCTAAATAAATTTCCGATGCTCCATAATGCCCCATGCGCAAAGCAATTACTTTCCCGTTTAACGAATCAGGTACTTTAAATTCTTGCTGAAACCAACTAATATTTGCTCGCAGCAAAGCTTTTCCTTTGGAGTCTTTTAAGAATGTGGGATTTGCTTTTGTCCAAGTAGCTTTTTCATTCAAGCTCTCAAAATCAACAAGCCCGTCTGGGAAATATTGCCAGAGTGTGTCCAATGAAACTCGTGAAAATGAATTTACTTGACTTAAATAAATATTTTCGACGCCTTCACCTTGGGTAAATGCCCTAAAGCTTTGAATTAAGAGAAATCCTACGATAAATATTCTATATATTTTCATAAAAAAATCATTAACATTTTAATTTTATAATAATCGTAGTTCCCTCACCCACCACACTATCCACTTTATCCCTATAGCTATCGGAACTCCCCCAAGCCCCTTTGTCACCATATCATAAAAAGTCTGAATCACAGATTTAAAGGATTTATGGATTTCACTGATTTTATTTTGCTTATCATATTCTGTGTAATCTTTTAATCTCCTTAATCTGTGATTCAGACAATAGGCAATTTTACAATAAACTCTGTGCCTATAGCCTCCACGCTCTCTACTTCAATCGTTCCACCATGTCCTTTGGTTACAATATCATATGCCAATGAAAGCCCCAAACCAGTGCCTTGACCAGTGGGTTTGGTGGTAAAAAAAGGTTGGAAGATTTTGGCTTTTACTTCGTTAGACATTCCTATGCCGTTGTCTTTCACTTTGATGATGATTTGGTTTTCAGACTGCTCAGTTTTCACTGTAACCAAAGGATTTTCAACAGTTTTCACTGCCCAGAAGGCATTGTTTATCAAATTCAATAAAACTCGTCCTATGTCTTGTGGGATGACTTCGATTTTGGGTAGGTTTTCATCGGCAATTAGTTCGAAGTCAGAAATAAACAAACTGTTTTTCGCTCTTAATCCATGATAAGCCAATCGTAAATATTCATCTGCTAAAGCATTAATGTCGGTCGGTTCTTTTACGCCTGTGCTTGTGCGTGAATGTTCCAGCATACCTCTCACGATGCTGCTTGCTCGCTTGCCGTGGTGGTTGATTTTTTCTTGGTTTTGACTTAAATCGGTTAATAATTCTTCGACATAAGCTTTATCAATTTCGGGTTTATGTATTTCATCATTCAGGTCTTTTGCTAAATCCACGCTTAATTCCGAAAAGTTATTTACAAAATTCAAGGGGTTTTGTATTTCGTGTGCAATGCCTGCTGTGAGCTCGCCAAGGCTGGCGAGTTTTTCCTTTTGGATGAGTTGGGCTTGGGTGCTTCGTAAATCATAGAGGGTATCTTCTAAATTTATTCTTTGTATTTCCAATGCATTTTTTTGCTTTTGAATTTCAGTGTTCAATTGCACCAACTCAATATTTTTTAACTGATAAATTTCCGCTTCTTTTCGAGATTTTTCGACTTGGTGAGATATTTGAATATTGATGAGTTTTTGATTAAAAGTTTGACTAAAGTTTTCTTTTTCAAAAGAATTATGTTTTTCGAGATGCTGTAAAGCTTCGTCTATATTGTTTGCGTTTTTATAAAATTTATACAACTGCAAATGAATATGGGATAACAAATCTTTGGCTTTTAATTCTTCCCCTATCTTTAAAGCATTTTCTAGTATATTTTCAACATTTATTATTTCAAGTGCGCTATTATCTTGATTTAAAATACTTAAAAAAATTAGTAATTCTGCCTCTCCTTTTTTATCGCCAATTTCTCTTCTAATTTTTAAGCTTTTATAAGCATATTTTACGGCTTTTTTTAAATTGTCTAATTGTGCATGTATCAAACCTAAGTGGTAGAACGAATTTCCTTGTCCTTTTTTATCGCCAGTCGATTTGGAGATTACTAAACTTTTCAAGCAAAAAATACTTGCCTGATTATTATCCCCTAATTTGTGTTGCATCAAACCAATATTATCCAAACATCCTGCTTCACCCCACTTATCGCCAAGTTCTTTTCTTATTTTGAGGCTTTCCTGATAATATATTAGGGCATCTTGATTATTGCCCATATCTGCATATATGACACCTATATTATTAATTGAATATGAAATAGCAATTTGATAATCCAACTTTCTACCCAATTCAAGGCTTTTTAATAGGTATTCGAGGGCTTGTTCGAGGTACCCTAAATATTTATAAGTAATACCAATATGGTAATAACTTAGCGACAAGCCTTCTTTGTAACCAATTTGTTCACGCAATTCAGCTCCTTTGAATAGATGCTCGAGAGAGGCGGCATAATCACCCAAACTTCGCTTTATAATACCTATGTATTCAAATACGTCAGATAGCCCTCGTAAATCATTGAGGTTTGTAAAAATTAGAAATGCTTCTTCCAATAGAGGCATTGCCTCTTGAAATTTAGCCAATCGAATATTGCAAAAACCTAAAGTACGCAAAGACTCCCCTTTACCCTTAATATAATTCATATCATTGGCTAAAGAAAAAGCTTTGCGGCTCAAATCAAATGCGTGAGGTGAATTACTAACTCTGACAGTCCAAGCCTCTTGATTGAGTTTGTCTATAACTTCAGTCGGGTTTGCGTGATTCATGCCCTTCCAATATTAAATCATGTAAAATTCCCAACTAATGCGGTCTGGATCTTTGAAAGCTATGTAGTTTTTGCCCAATGTGTCGTCAAATTTAACGCCTGTATTCTCAACGTTGGCAGTATTCAAGGCCTCTGCTACTCTGTTGAGTTCTGCTTCATCTGCACAGCCCAAAGCGAGATGGTCAAGACCAATATTAAAGGGGTTGAATTTTTCATCATCTGTCTGTACAATAGCAGGGCGAACACCTATATATGTACCGCCAGCCACAAAAATAAATAAACCGGGTACTTCTAAGGCTATTGGAAATCCCATGGTGTCTTGATAAAAAGCTTTAGCACGTTCCATGTTGGAAGTTCTGAGTGCAAGGTGGTGTATTCCAGGTGTTTGAGGATTGATTGGCATGATTTGCAATAGTTTTGGTGTAAAATAGATTTATCATTTAAAGATATAATTTTAAAATTATAAATTCGTGCTTTTTTGAATTAAATAGGAGATGTTTTGATAAATAGATTATTTCCACATTCTCCACCTTTATCGTACCGTCATTCCCTTATAAGGTTACAATAATGTCTAAATTATTAATTTAAATGAATTATACATATTTTGCTATTTTTACATCATTTCCATTCAAATAATTCGTTGAATCCCACTAATTCGTAATTTAGACAATCGGTAATTGTACAATAAACGTAGTTTCTTCACCTTCTAGACTCTCACATGCATCCCGATAGCTATCGGGATTCCCCCATGCCTCTTCGTCACACTATCATAAATAGTCTGAATCACAGATTTAAAGGATTTATGGATTTCACTGATTTTATCTTTTTGGGGTAAATTCATTAATATTTATATTCTGTTTATTCTTTTAATCCTATCCATACGTGATTCAGACTATTGGCAATTTCACCACAAACGTTGTGCCTTCTCCTTCCACACTCTCCACTTCGATAGTTCCCCTATGCCCTTTGGTCACAATATCATAAGCCAAACTCAGCCCCAAACCTGTGCCTTGACCTGTAGGTTTTGTGGTGAAGAAAGGTTGAAATATTTTGACTTTTACATCGTCGGACATGCCTGTGCCGTTGTCTATTACTTTAATGTGAATCTGATTTCCTGACTGTTCTGTTTTCACTACTACCAAAGGATTTTCGACATTTTTTACTGCCCAAAATGCATTATTTATCAAATTCAACAACACCCTCCCCATATCTTGCGGAATGACTTCGATTTTGGTTAAGTTTTCATCAAAATATGTTTTTAAATCAGCATCAAAAGCATTGTTTTTAGCTTTAAAACCATGATAAGCCAGTCTGAGATATTCACTTGCCAAAGCATTAATATCAGTCAATTCCTTAATTCCCGAGCTGGTACGGGAGTGTTCCAACATCCCTTTTACGATGCTGCTTGCTCGTTTGCCGTGTAAGTTGATTTTTTCTAAATTTTGTTTTAAATCTTTGGCAATTTCTTTGGCTTCCTTAATATCCCCTTTTTCTAATTCTTCGTTCATTTCAGTTACCAATTCTGATGAAACTTCCGAAAAATTATTAACGAAGTTTAACGGGTTTTGAATTTCGTGAGCGATACCAGCGGTTAGTTCGCCAAGAGATGCGAGTTTTTCGGATTGGATGAGCTGGGCTTGGGAAGCTTTGAGTTCGGCAGTACGGGCTTCAACTTTACGTTCGAGGGTTTCGTTTTGGGTAGCCAGTATATTGTTTTTCTCTTCAGTAATTTTTAAAACTTTCTGGGCTTCTTTGGCCATTTCTTGCAAAATCTCTCTAAAACGAAATGATACATAAAACAGTAATGCTAAAGGCGACGAAAGCAACAACGGGGTGCTGATGATTTTTTCGTAAACGTTGTACAAATCAACGTTGTATTTATGGAGACTTACATAAATCACGCCACAAACCGTGGTAAGTATCATACTTAATACCAAGACCCATTTTGCAGTAGTCAGCAACTTTCGAAAACTAAATACCAAATAGGCCAAATACACACTATTAATGGTATTGACAATGCCAAAAGGCCAAGAAATGCTAAATAAATGGGCAATAACACTCGTTATTGGTAAAAAAATTGTTATAAAAAGGGAGACAGGAGACATCTTTTCTTTAAGTATCAACTCGACTATGACCAAGTTGAGAGCAAGAACAAAAGGACTAAAAGCATACAAAACAAATCTGATTTTTTCGCCAGTGTACGAAAGTTCAATAAAGGAATTTATTGAGTAGGTAAGAGCCATTACCAAAACAAAAAACGAGTAATTGGCAATCGTTCGTAGAATTTTTTGCGTAGGATTGAGCAGTGATAAAAGCCAAAAAAGTAATAGTAGCAATACTGCTGCCGTAAGCCACATAGACCCATATACGTAAGATTCTTTGATTTTATACGCAACAAAGGTG
>JANNWE010000216.1:0-6928 GCA_031414675.1 Cytophagaceae bacterium | reverse complement strand
GAATTATCCAACTTCTCAACTCTAATCAAATTAAAGTATTCGGAAAAGCCCTCTGGCAATAAAAGTTCAATGAGTTCTAGTGTCAAGTTTCTATTTTTTCCTCAAAATAAACAACTATTTCTTAACCCCCCAACTTTTTTGCTTGATCCGTGTTTCGCCGAATGAGTTTCGAGGTTTGAATTAGAAAATGCCACGAGTGCAACCATAAACATTCGTGGCAATAAAAAATTAAAGGTCTTTTTTCTTCAAAGCTTTCACAGCGTAATCAGCCGCACGGGCCGTAAGAGCTATGTAAGTGATAGATGGGTTTACGCACGATGCTGAAGTCATGGCGGCACCATCGGTGACGAAAACGTTTTTGCAATCATGTACTTGATTGAAAGAATTTAGCACCGACGTCTTAGGGTCGCGTCCCATGCGGGCGGTTCCCATATCATGTATTCCCAAGCCCATGTGCGTTGGGCGGTCATAAGGTGTTACTTTTTTAAAACCTGCTGCTTCCAACATTTCGACAGCGCTAGCAATAATATCTTTACGCATGGCCCAGTCATTTTCAACAAAAGCGGCATCGGTTACAATCATGGGTATTCCCCATTTGTCTTTTTTGTTGGGGTCAAGATAAATCCTATTGGTGGCGTCTGGTAAAATTTCACCAAAACCGCCGATTCTAATACTCCAAGGGCCAGGTTTTGTTAGGCTTTGTTTAAAGTCGTCTCCAAATCCATCCGCAGTAACTCCTCTTTCCCAGCCATCGCGACTTGCACCACCTTGGTATCCAAAACCTCTAAGATATGAAGTTTGCTTATCGTTACCCCAATTTCGGAAACGCGGAATATACATGGCATTTGGACGTTGACCAAAAATATAATCATCTTCAAATCCATCCACAGTTGCTGATGCTCCCGATCCCAATTGGTGATCCATGAGGTTTCTTCCCACTTGGTCGCTATCGTTACCAAATCCATTCTGGAAGCGATTTGATTTTGAGTTCAACATTAAGGCCGCAGTATTGATAGAACCTGCATTCAGGAAGATTATTTTGGCAAAATATTCTTCAGTTTGCATGTTGTTTTGGTTGATAATTCGAACGCCAGTGGCACGTTTCTTCTGCTCATCGTAAATGATTTCAGAAACAACAGAATCGTGTAAGATACTCAAACGATTGGTTCGCATAGCTGCCGGAATTGACCCTGATAAGGAGCTATAATACGCACCATAGGGACAACCTCTTTGGCATTTGTTTCGGTATTGACATGAGGCACGACCTAAGGCCGTGTGAATATCTTGAGGTTGTGTAAGATTTGCAACACGACCTACAGTTACTGGACGGTTAAATCTTTCGAGCATTTTGTTTTTAAAATGGGCCTCTGGAGCAAACAATGGCATAGCAGGTAAAAAATGGCCATCAGGCAAAACCTCTAAGCCTTCTTTCTGACCACTTATGCCCACAAATTTCTCCACGTGCGTGTACCACGACTCTAAATCTTCATATCGAATTGGCCAGTCAATGCCAATACCTTCTTTTGCGTTAGCCTCAAAATCATGTTTACCCCATCTGTACGACTGACGCCCCCAGTGCATTGACTTTCCGCCTGTATGGTAGGCACGAATCCAGTCGAAAGCACGTTTTTCAATGTAAGGATTTTCTTTGTCGTTGGTCAAGTGATTTACAACCTCTTCACTTCCAAGACCCCAAAACCTACTGTTTGCCCAACGTTCTTCGGCTGAAATATTGGTGGTTTTACCTCTGTGTTCAATCTCCCAAGGTTCTTTCATGGCAGTATCATAATCTTCTACGTGTTTGATTTCATGACCCCGCTCAATCATCAATACTTTTAGACCTCTTTCTGTAAGTTCTTTTGCCGCAAAACCGCCGGTCATTCCTGAGCCAACCACTATAGCATCAAACGTATTATTTTTATTAGCTTTTATATTTAGATTCATTATTTTTAAATGTTTGTTATTATTCCACGAATCCATAAATAAAACACCAATATTATTTGGGAATTCGTAGCGACTTTTTAATAAGCGTAAGATTTTTGATTGGGTTTTAGCTTAATGAGTTCAAGCTTTCCAGGGATTTGTACATATTCAAATGAGGCCTTTAGACCTGCTTCAGATGTGAAATATCCCAAAAGCGTAAGTTCTTTAATCAATCTCCAGAATGGAGTCGATTTACCTGTCATTTTCTTAGTTTCTTGTTCTAGAAACTTCAAAACTCCAATCCTTTCATCCGAATTTAAACTTAAAAATTTTACTTTTTCCATTGAAGCTAAACCTTCAGTAAAACTCTGTTGTTCAGGCTCCTTGTAACAATCCTTCAGCATCATTTCTATGAACGCCGGAACACCAACATCTTTGGCTCCAGGAGTTTCAGTCTTTGGAATGATAATTTCAGCAATTTCGGCAACAATTTTTTGTTGCGTTTCAGTAAAAGAGAATGTAGCGTTGTTGATTTTGGGTTTTGTAGTAGGATCCCATTTATCCATTGCCTTCAATGTTGAAGCTGAGAAAGACCCTCCCAACATCAATGCTACATTTCGAATGACTTCTCGTCTGTTCATTTTTTATCTAGGATTGAATAATATATTTAAGACAAATATATTTATTCAATCTGATAATTCATTGATGATATTTAAATTTATAAGTTTCACCAAAGCTCTTATTTTTTGTGTAAGTTTTTTTTTATTAATAATGAGTTCTTTATCACTTTCAGAAAAGGAAAATATAATGTTTATATTGAAAGTAAATACGTTAAAATCAATTTTTAGAAACTGAAAATTTATAGGGATTTTAAGAATCGGCAAAGTGAATTATTAAAAATTAATTTTTTTTCAGCTTATTATTTTAAAAAAATAATAGACTTAAAAAATGATTTATTTATTATTTACTTCATCATATTCTTCGTCTGTAACATGTTGCAGCCATGTGACTTGCACATCATCTTTATAATTCGTGATGGCGATATGTATCATTTTAGTTAAGGATGAGGCTCCATGCCAGTGTTCGGTATTTTCGGGAATATTCAAAACATCTCCTTTTTTGATACTTTGGGCAGTTTTGCCTTTCTCTTGGTAAAAACCTTCTCCTTCAATTACTATCAATACTTGGCCCTTGGGATGCGTGTGCCAGACAGTTCTTGCTCCTGGCTCAAAGGTTACACAACCCGCAGAAAACTCATTATTTTTATCTTTTGCTATTAATGGTGTTAAAAAAGCGTTTCCACTAAACCACTCTTTTGGTAATTGTTCTCCTTTTGGGAATATTTCGTTCATTTCAATGTTATTTTGTGCTTTTTTTGAGTTTAAAGGCGGCCACTAAAAATAAATCTTTTAGGAACTATGGAGTTTGCGTTTACCCCAAATGAATAATTACCTAAGGATACATTTTTTTAAAGAAAAACTCAAATGACTCATCATTATTTAG
The DNA here is from genome assembly GCA_031414675.1 of Cytophagaceae bacterium. Lineage (GTDB taxonomy): Bacteria > Bacteroidota > Bacteroidia > Cytophagales > Spirosomataceae > Leadbetterella. The sequence goes on along the minus strand of JANNWE010000216.1, from coordinate 3,502 downwards.
CTGAAATAAGTGACTTTATTGTTTCCATCAGCACTGGGGCTGTTTGTTTACCAACTGACATTCCAGTGAGGTATCCTGCATGAGGAAGTTTGCTGTCTTCAAAATAAATAGGTTTGAGGATGTATCCCAAGGCGTCGTTTCCTAATCCAACTATGAATTTTGGCCCTTTACCCATAAGTTTCTTTGATTCAAGCGAATAGAAAGGGGCAGTTTCTCCTGGATGCGTAATAAACTCGGCCTCTCCAATTTTAAACCAAGAAATTTCGGTGCTTACCGAATCAACAATGGCCCGTTTGGTAGTACCTATGGCTGAAAGCTGTTTCCAGCCCTCGTTTTCTACTGGAAAATTAACTTTTTTATTTCTAAATTCAATTGTATTAACCGATAAGGGCTTGGCATTTTTAAGGGCTATTTTTGTAGCTTCGGCCAATTCTTTACCGCGCTGAAATGCATTTTCGAATGTTTTTTTCTCGTTTTCGGGTTGTACCCAACCACCAATGGCTCCTTGTAAAAATAGGGCCTCGCCACCAAGATTCTTTTTCATGATTTCGTAATATCCATGAATATAATCTGCAGAAACTTCAGAAAAAACCCCATCTACAAAAGTTGGATGACAGGCAAAATTGGTTAAAGTGGCAATGGTTTTTTGCTTGGTATCTTTGAAATGCAATATAGTTAAGGAGCGATCTAGTTCTTCATTGCAAATGTTCATTACCCAAGGCTCTCCAAAAGTGGTTTCGGCTGAGTAAGCTATGGCTGATTTTCTGTTTTTAAAGGCTTTTTGAATTTGCGTTGCGGCAGTGTTTATTAAAAAATTGATATATACAGTATCAACACCACTTTCGGAATAATCTTTTCCCCAAATGCCCACTACATCTGGTCCGGCATGCGTATGGGTAGAGGAAACTACGATTCGCTCAGCCGGTATGCTACATAATTGTGCCGCTTTTGATCTAATTTTTTGCACTTCAGGGTAGAGTAAACCTATGCAATCAATAGTGACCATAGCTACATGAGAATTGCCCTTACTTATTACTACTGCTTTTGCATAAAGATTATCGTGCACACTTGTAAATTTTCGATTTTGTTTATCACCGGCTATGTATGCTCCGATTGGTGGATTGATAGGTGCGGAGGCAGCTCCAACTTGCAAGTTTTGGGCAAATGTAGGAATTGCCACAATTAAGATAAGCCAATTGAAATATAAATTTTTCATATCATATTTAAAAAAACGCAATTTGTTAAACCTGATTAATTTCGAATTGAGACAACATAAAATGAGAACAATTTTCAAGTCCCGTTTTGTAAAAACTCCAATAAATCTGCCATTTGCTGATTAGAAAGTGAATTTTCAAAACCTTCCATCATCAAAGATGTACCCAGAGACCGGAAACTTTTGATATCAGATTTATTGATATTTATTTTTTCACCGCCTATTTTCTTTATGGTAAGTGATTTGTCCGATTCATTTGCAATGATGCCCATGTGTAAGATACCACTTTTGGTTTCAACCGCATGGTTTACAAATTTTGGGTCAACGGCTGCATTGGGGTCCAGAATTTCATGAAGTATGGTTGATTTACTTTTTCGGTTGATTTCAGTTAAAACAGGGCCTACTTCTTTACCGATACTTCCATATATATGGCAAGAACTGCAGGTGTTTAAAAATACTTCCCTCCCTTTGCTTAAGTCACCTTTTAAGCTTAATGCGGGTTTCATTTTGTTAATTGCCTCTTGGCGGTTGGTAACTCCAGAATCGTTAAAAAGCTTTTTGGCTCTTCGTTTGGTATTTTCATTGTCTGTCCACCAAAGTAAAGTCCGCCTTCTTTCTAAGTCGAAGTTCATTTCGCCTATATTGATTGAACCATTTTCTATCCCCGTCAGTAAGGCATCGTGATTACTTTCGATATATAATAACAAATCGCTAGCATATCGGCGGGTTTGTGGGCTCAAATCTTTCCAAATCGTCACCACTTTTTTGCCAATTTCGGCTTCTTTATAATTTGCCAGCTGCCTTAAAGCACCTTCTTGTAATTTTAGCGGTTGATTGTTTTTGAGGCATTCAAATAAAATATTTGATTTTTGAGCATAAGGCAAGAATTCTAGTAAGCCTAAATATTGAATCCGTATTGAATCGGTGAGGCTTGAATTCAAAACATTTTTTGCTGCTTCTTTACTGTAGGTAATAAATTGCGGTGAATTATTTAACCCCATTTTATTTCGCAAAGTTGCAAATTCTTTTAATAAACCAATGCTAGCATTAGTTTCCATTTTTTCAATAATTGGGGCTATTTTGGTGCCTGGTAATTTCTCTGTATTCGTATTAAGCTGTTTTATTATCTCTTCTTTATTTTTATCATTTAAATTTGTTTCACTTAGGCTTTTAAGGATAAACTCTATTTTTTCGGCATTCTCGTTAGAATTGAGGGCAAGTGAAGCCAATAATTTTGGATTATTTGATTTTTGTTTAAGTAATAATCTGAAAATTTCAGCTGATTTGCTTTTTGCAACAATAGTTATTGCTGCTATATTCCAATCGTCCATAGGGAGTTTTGCAGCATTTAGTATTGCATCAAAAATCTTTTGGGTATTTTTTTGATATATGGCTGCAGATTCTTCTAAAGTACTTATACTTAAAGCCGCTTGCATACGTACAAGCTGATCTTTATCATGCATAAGCGTTAGGCATTCCAAAAAAAGTAATTCATTTTTTGAAAAATAAGCTTCTGAAATTTTTAATACGTTTTCTCGAATCTCAGGAATCTTGTCATTTAATGCGGTCAACAATTCATCATTTTCTAGTTTTCCACTATATCCTAAAATCCAGAGGGCATGTAGGCGGGCAAAGGTATTTTGAGAAGAAAGCAATTTTCTCAGTTCCGTCTCGGTTTTTGAATTAATAGGGTTTTCCATTAATAATCTATGAGCCGTATTTCGTATCCATTGGTTGGGATTTGATAAAGCAGAAATTTGACCTTCAAGTTTTTTGAAAGTTTTAGAATCAAATTTTTCTGTTCCGTTTTGAGGAGATATTCGATAAATACGACCTTGATTAGTGCCTGCTTTCATATCCAGCGTCTTTTCAATTTCATCAGGAATCCACTCTGGATGCTCTATTACTTTTCTATAAATGTCAACCACATACATTGCTCCTTCGGGTCCTACGCTCATATTCACTGGCCGGAAAGCTCGGTCTCGGCTAGCCAAAAACTCTTTTTGCTTTGTTAGCCTCGTAGCTTCAAAAGATGCTCCTTTAGATGCTATTTTATCTACGTGAACAAGATTTAAAACTACATCTGCTATCCAAACGGTATTTTTGTATTTTTTTCCAAAAGCCCCACCTCCATAATAAGTAACACCACAAGAGCCAGAGAAATATCCAGATTGTTCGGGATGATTTACTCTTTCTTCCTGTTCTCCAATTGGAAATACTCTGGCTAATCCGTTGTCATCGTGGTCGGAAATGTTTTGTAAAGTATGTTCTGTAAGCAGAGATTTTCCC
>JANNWE010000215.1:0-5112 GCA_031414675.1 Cytophagaceae bacterium | reverse complement strand
GCCACAAATAGCGTTTCATTTACTACATTTCTGGAATCAAACTCAATTTTAATTATGTTAAAATCAGTTTTTCCTGAAACAACTTTTAATGGAATAGTATAAAGAATCTCGCTAAGAAGCATGTTGATAATTAAATATTTCTGTAAATATAAAATAGGAAATTGAATGGGAATAGAAATCTGAAACTATTCTGAAAAATAAGCTTGATTTTTGAGAAAAACTTTGGCATTTTTGTTTAAATTAATTTTGACATTGACTTATTATGAAATACTTTTTAATCGTCTTTTTCTCTTTTTTTTGTGGATTTATTTCAGCCCAGTTACCACAATTAAATATTCCTGTAGCAAATGCTTACAAGAAAAAAACGTATTGCAATCCAATGGATATTAATTATCAATACAATTGGGAGCAAACTAATGAAAAGATTTCCTACAGAAGCGGAGCCGATCCTGTCATGATCAATCACAAGGGAGAGTATTATCTTTTTCATACAATACAGGGAGGTTATTGGTTTTCTAAGGATTTGTCGGACTGGCGATATGTGGTGCCTAGCCGTTGGCCCATGGAAGACATGTGTGCTCCTGCTGCTTGGAGTAAAGACGACACACTATTTTTGTTTCAATCCACTTTTTTGCAACGTCCTATTTTTTACTCCACCAAACCAAAAACGGGTAAATTAGAATTTTATAATAGGTGGCTGCCTCAATTACCCAAAGATATTGGCCCATGGGATCCAGCATTATTTTATGACGAGGAACTAAAGGAATGGTACATGTATTGGGGCTCCTCCAATACCTACCCGCTTTTTGGTGCCCAGCTCGACAAAGACAAAAAGCTTAGCTATAAAGGTGATTACAAACCTATGATTTATTTAGATCCTAAAAATCATGGCTGGGAGCGATTTGGTCAAGATCACAAGTCAGACATCAGCCCATTTACAGAAGGGGCTTGGATGACAAAACACAATAGCAAATATTACTTACAATATGGTGCTCCTGGCACTGAATACAATGTTTATGCAAATGGAACCTACGTAGGCGACCACCCCTTGGGCCCATTTACTTATGCACCATACAATCCTATCTCATACAAGCCTGGTGGTTTTATGCAAGGAATGGGTCATGGTTGTACTTTTATGGATAACTATGGGAATTACTGGAATATGGGCACACCATGGATAGCTGTAAATTGGAATTTTGAACGTAGAATTGAAATGGTTCCTACAAGTTTTGATAAAGACGGCCAAATGTTTGCCAATACGCGCTTTGCCGACTTCCCGTACAAATTACCCACTAAAAAATGGACAAATAAAGACGATCTTTTTACGGGCTGGATGTTACTTTCCTACAAGAAATCCACCATGTCTTCCTCACAAAAAGAAACAAAATTTAGTCCAAGCCAAGTGACAGACGAAAACCCAAGAACATTCTGGGTGGCAAAAACCAACAAAGCCAAAGAGTGGTTAACAATTGATTTAGAGAAACCTTGTACAGTAAATGCCTTGCAAATCAATTATACAGACTATAAATCTGATATTTACGATTCTGCATTACCAAAAGTTTATATACAAATCCGAATTTATTTCTCTTTGGATGGAAAATCGTGGACAAAAATAGTTGACAATACCAATGAAAAACGGGATAGACCAAATGCTTATATTGAATTGCAAAAAGCCGTAAAAGCTCGATATATAAAATTTGAAAATATACATATTCCAATGCCAAATTTAGCTGTGAGCGACATCCGCATTTTTGGTAATGGAGGAGGTAAAGTGCCGGAAACACCCAAAAATGTAGAAGCAAAACGCGACACCGACGAACGAAATGCTTTTGTAAAATGGAACAAAGTAGATGGAGCAGTTGGCTATAATATTTTATGGGGAATTGCACCCGATAAACTATACCAAACTTACCAAATCTGGGCAGATGAACCCACCGAAAAAGAAATAAGAGCCCTTACCCTTGGTGTAAAGTACTACTTTGCCATTGAAGCATTTAATGAAAATGGGGTGAGTGCTGTAAGTGAAGTTAAGGGGGCGATTTGAAAATTTAATAGGATGGGTAACACTTATTTGTGTTACCCTAATTTGCACAATTTTATCGAGCTTTTATATTTCAACATCCTCCATTTTTTGGAAATGCATAAATCACCTTGCCCATGCGAGATAAATTAAACACCTTTGTGCCAATAGAAGGAAGTATCAATTGCCATGTTTTCCCTTTATCTGCGGAACGAAAAATACCTTTCGGATGTCCACAAAAAAAGTAATCACCAACTTGCATAATGTTAGCAATTAAATCATGAGCTGGCAGATTAGCATCAATAGGCTGCCAAGTTTTACCACCGTCAACTGAGGCTCGGACTCTTCTAGTCTTTGAATCGGTATTGTAGGTAATTGCTGCAAATCCGCTTGCAATACTTGCTACATCGATACCTACTCCTCCTTCGCTCACCACCAAGTTCCAAGTTTGTCCATCATCATTTGAACGTATAATTCCATTTTGATCTGTTGCAATTAGTATTCCCATTGACTCCACTACTTTTATTACCCAGCCATCTTTTCGCACATGTTCCCAAGTTTTACCTTTATTGGTGGATTTGAAAAGCCCACCATCGCAGCCTATCAAAAGGGCTCCACTGATTGTTTCAAAAATAGATCGTAGATTCTTGCTTGGAAAATTTTCGTATATAGGTGACCACTTATTTGATCCAGCTAATTTTCGTGAAATTTTACCATTGTAAGTAAATGCATACATGCCCGATTTACACACAGTAATTGTACCTATATCTTTTTTGAAAATTTCCTTTTCCCAAATCGGGTCTTCTGATTTGAATTTACTATGATACATTTCAACACCAGATAGCATATATAGCCCTTTATCGTTTACAAAGAAATCGTCGGTCTACATTTTTTTAGGCAAGCCTTTACTAATGTCTTGCCATGAATGGCCGTTGTCGGTAGATTGGAAAATTAGGTTGTTGGTAACTTGCTCATTACTTTTTTGTATTTGCAGATTTGAATGACTATTTGCTGCTGATGGAAAATTCAAAACCTGACTAAATACAAAAAAGAATGGAATGATAAGTAAAAAATAAAGTCTATTGCTATTCATGACAATTAAAATTTGATAAAAATATGCCGTAAAGATACCGGTACTACATTTGTTACCCCCTTTTAAATTGTAAAAATATGTAAAATCAATGTTAAAATTAATACTCTTTACATGCCTTTGACCAAGTAAAATAGTTTGCAGCCCCAAAACCCGCATAAAGATAGTGTTAACATAAGATGATTATATGCTATCTACCAAATCAAATAGTGGTTCCTTCACAAATTTTCCCGCAATTGTCAATATAAATATGCTGACCACAAATTGGCTTCTTCTGCTTTTTTCAGAATTAATAATTCACCATCTAAGAAAGTAACCTTCCTTTTATTTATGCTTCAGAAAAAACATCCTCCTACAAAGATGAATACTTCAGCGGCTTCAAGAACACACGATGAATGTTTGAAACGGTATTGGCATATTCAGGAAGTTTGGAAATACGTTTCCATTCCGGATGATCTGTGAATTTCTTCCAGTTGGCATCCCGCTCGGCCATATCTTTAAAAGCCAACATATAGGTAAGGCAAGGCATTTGTGGACCGGCTATTTTTTCACCAAACATCACCGAATGTAGTCCGGTTTCTTTGAAAATCTTCAACTCGCCTTCGTTAAACATTTTAATTTTTCTTTGATAGGCATCTTCTATGTAGCCTTCATAGGTTCGTAACTCAAATACCATTGAACCAGCTTCTGGTTTTATAAGCTGAGGAATTCCAGAAAAAGCATTGAAAAACGAAGTCTCAAAACGGCTGTAAGGAGACTTATCAAAAGCTATTTGGCTATATTCGATTGCGTTTTCAGCAAAAGTTTTGTCAGATCCAATAGCATTATTAATTTTCTCATACGATGACATGCTCTCATAAGGAATAAGCAAATATATTTTGGCAGGATTGTCCTGACTCCACTCCTCAAAAGCACCAATATTTTTAACCCCTTGTCTGTTTAATGCAGGAAGCAGTGCCTTTTCAAGGTAATTGTGCAATCCAATAGCTGGCGAACCAAACTTCATAGCATATACGCGCATCTCATAGAACTGCTTTTGAGACACAGCAGAAAAAGAAATAAAGACCAACAAGAAGAATATTTTTTTCATTTTAATAGGATTTGAATAAATTTAGAGCAAAAGTAGAAAATTTTAATTGACCAAGCTATTCTATTTGCAATGATGGCGGAAAGTCGCATTTTCCTTTGCATTCTTGCTCAAAAATTCGGAACATTGCAACTCAATTTTGATTCGAATCAATGAGTTTAATTAAAAAATTAGCGGGCGACACTATGCTTTACGGAATGAGTAGTATTGTTGGTCGTTTGCTAAATTGGTTGTTAGTAATAGTTCATACCCGAGTATTCGAACAGCCAGAATTACTCACAGAAAACGCCCAATTATATACCTACGTTATTCCTTTGAACATTCTTTTTACTTTTGGAATGGAAACCGCCTTTTTTAGATTTGGCTCTAAAAAAGAAAATCAATCGGAGTATTTCAATCTTATCTTGAGTTTTATTATTGTACTAAGCGGAGTTCTTTCTTTAACTTTAATTTTCGGAGCAACACCGTTGGTTAATGCTATGCGTTTCCCAGGAAAAGAACGCCTAGTAATAATGCTAGCTATTATTATTGCCATTGACGCTATTTGTGCCATAGCATTTGTAAAACTGCGAGCTCAAAACAAAGCGAAAAGGTTTGTTGCTATTAAAATCATCAATATTACTATTAATATTTTCTTGAATGCTTTTTATTTGATTTTCTGTAATAATATTTTAAAAGATAAGTTTTTTCCGAGTTTTAAACCCTTCGCAACTTTTTTCTATAATGTTAACATCGGCCCTGATTATATTATTTGGGCTAATTATGTGGCCAGCATGATTACCCTTGCATTACTTTGGAAGGAATTTGTGGGCTTTAAATTCACCATAAATTGGGAAAAACTCAAGCCCGTTTTGGTTTACGCCTACCCTCTCATGATTATGGGGCTAGCAGGGGCCATAAATCTTACTGCGGATA
>JANNWE010000214.1:0-1804 GCA_031414675.1 Cytophagaceae bacterium | reverse complement strand
TGGGCATCATAGTTGGAAAGCCCTACATAAAGCGCCTTACCCTGCCTCACCAATGTATCTAATGCCCCCATAGTTTCCTCCATTGGAGTGTTAGGGTCCGGTCTATGAGAATAGAAAATATCCACATATTCTAATCCCATTCTTTTTAAGCTTTGGTCACAACTTGAAATGAGATATTTTCTTGAACCCCATTCTCCGTAAGGCCCTGGCCACATTAAATAGCCTGCCTTCGAAGAAATGATGAGTTCGTCTCTATACGGCACGAAATCTTTTTTAAATAGTATTCCAAAATTTTCTTCTGCAGAACCTGCAGGCGGACCGTAGTTATTAGCGAGATCAAAATGTGTGATTCCTCTATCAAATGCTGTTCTGAGCATTGATCTGTAATTTTCGAAAATATCTACTCCACCGAAATTATGCCAAAGTCCTAATGAGATTTCAGGCAATTGAATCCCACTTTTTCCACATCTTCTGTAATTTATTTTCGAATATCGGTCTTTTTCTGCTTGGTACATAATAATTTATTTTTTACCACCACTGGTGGATTGTATTTTTAAAATGGGCTAAATAAATATCTTTAACTTTTTGCATTTGGGCTTCTGTAATTGGAGGTAAATGAATAGCAGAAACATTGTTTTTAATTTGTTCAGGACTTGAAGCACCGGGTATAACACAGGAAACTTCTTCAAACATTAAAATCCAGCGTAAAGCAATTATGGCCAAATTGGTATTATTTTCAAAAACTTCTCTTATCTCATTCACCACATTTATTCCTATTGGAAAAGGTATTCCTGAAAAGGTTTCTCCTTTATCAAACATTTCTCCATTTCTATTAAAAGAGCGATGATCTCCAGCGTCAAAGTTAGTTTTGTTAGTGTAGTTTCCAGTTAAAAGACCGCTCGCTAGTGGAACTCTGGCTATAATTCCAATATTTTTTTTCCTAGCCTGCTCAAAAAAGAGTTCAGAAGGTCTTTGCCTAAGCATATTGAAAATTATTTGAACAGAAGTCACATTTTCAAATTCTATTCCTTTTAAAGCTTCTTCTATTTTTTCAACACTTATTCCTAGATTCAGTATTTTTCCTTCTTTTTTTAAAATATCGAAAAAATCAAATATTTCAGGGCGATAAAATACTTCGGTTGGGGGACAATGAAGTTGAATTAAATCTAAGGTTTCTACTCCTAGATTTTTAAGACTACTTTCCACGAATTTCCGTAAAATAGAAGTTTGATAAGCTTCACTTGTATGAGGATTAAGTTGACGCCCACATTTGGTTGCCACAAAAAAATGTTCACTTCTTGTTTTTAAAAATCTACCAATTGCTTTTTCGCTTTCGCCGTTACTATAAACATCGGCTGTGTCAATGAAATTAATGCCTTGGTTTGCCGCTTCATTTAATATTTTATTAGCTAAGTTTTCATCAAAAATACTTCCCCATTTTCCGCCTACTTGCCATGTGCCAAGTCCAATTTCTGAGACCTTAAAATTGGATTTACCCAAAAATCTAAACTGCATTTTTTTCTATCTTTAGTATAATCCCCAAAGGTAAAAATTATTAAGATATAGTATGGCTAAAAAATTATGTAAATTTTAAATAATATTTGAACTTTGCAAATTTTTGAGATAAACGATTTAATTATTTTGGTTTATTATTAATAAAATTTCTATTTTTTATTTTAATAGTATTCCTAAATGCCGAATTAGTATTATTATTTAACTTTTTTTATATTGAATTAAGTTAAATATGAGCCAAAATTTGAAAATAGAAATAATATGACTTTTAGTGTAATAAAAATTAGTAATT
>JANNWE010000213.1:0-5059 GCA_031414675.1 Cytophagaceae bacterium | reverse complement strand
CTAAGTTTTTAAACGCAATTATTTCTTGTTTTAAATAATCTGAAATGGCTTGAGTTTCGGTGGCCAACATGGTAGTTTGATTTACAACACCTATTCGTTCTAGATCATGTTCTGGATTAAATCCAAAAGAAAACCTGCCCTCAAAAGTTTTAAAAAATAATTCCTTTGGTTTTTCTTTTTTAATGTAAGAAGCCAAGATTATGGCCTCTTCCATGTCATTTATAATTAGTGTAGGAGATTTTTCTTTGCTATGTGAAAAAGTAGCTCTAGTTTCTTCATGAATTGGTTTACCATGAATAATTATTGTATAGCCTCTTTCACCAATTTGTGATGCCCTGTTCCATACTTTTTCTACAAAAGGACAAGTAGTATCATATTTATAGATATCAATCCCTTTTTTAGTTAATTCATTTTGTATTTCAAGTGTGGTTCCGAATGCAGGAACAATGACTACATCTTCAGAATTCAATTTTTCAAATTCTTTAATTTTATTGCCCTTTGTATCCATAAGAAACTTTACGCCTCTTGATTGCAAATCTTGATTTACTTCTTGATTATGAATCATTTCACTCAATAGATACACCTGTTTATTAGGGTTTTCTTCTAAAGTTTTATAGGCTATTTCTACCGCATTTTCAACGCCATAACAAAATCCAAAATGTCGAGCAATCAAAATCTTAATTTCGCCAAAATCTAAAATTGTAGGACTAAAATCTTTTTTTAATTTATCTTTTAACCTTCTTTTTTCTTTTATTCTAGCTATTAAATTACTTTTGTAAATTTCAGGTATATCAAAAGACTTCATTTCGTATTATTTTTAATAAAAACCTCTAGTTTGTAGAAAGTTTTAATTTTGTAGTAAATATTCATTAATAATGGCTCAGAAAATTCATTTTTTTAATTATTTTTTGAGCATTAAATTAGCATATAATTATATTTAAAACCCTCATGTTTGGTCTATTGTTCCAAATTTATTAATAAATCAGTAGATTTACTTAAAAAGAAAAAATTATAATTAATTTTGCATAGCTATTCGCTTTACCCATTTTAATGAAACAAAAGTCGTTTTACTTAGTGTTTTTTTTCTTATCGATTTTTGATAAAACTTGGTCTCAGGGTGCTTATAGTCCATTAGATCCTGTTCAGTTGCATGCTTTGGAGCGTTTAGAAATAAAGAGCAATAAGCTTTCTAACTATTTTCATTCGAATATAAAGCCATTTGAAAGGCAGGAATTAGCTAATTTTACTACCAATTTAGATACGACTTTTTATAGAAAACTATCCAAATCCGACCGTTTCAATCTTAACTATTTGCAAGCAGACAATTGGGAATTTTTAAATCAATCCTCCTTCATTTCGAATTTAAGTAAAAAACCTATTTTAAAGCATTTGTATAAAAATAAATCTGATTTATATTTTGTTGAAAATAATGATTTTGATTTACATGTTTCTCCGATATTAAATTTTTCCTACGGGCACAATTCTCAAATTGGAGATTTGGATTCAAAAGCTTTGTTTATTAATACAAGAGGATTGGAAATAAGAGGCAGGATAAACAAAAAACTAGGCTTTTATACTATGGTTACTGAAAATCAAGCCTCAAGTCCTAATTTTGTGGTTAATTTTTTTGAAACCTATCAAGGTATTCCTTACCAATCGTTTGTAAAGGTGAAAGACGAAGATTTTAAAAAGCTTCAAGTTGATTATTTTGATGCAATTGGGTATATAGCTTTTAAGCCAGTTAAGAACCTTAACTTAATGTTTGGTCACGATAAAAATTTTATAGGATCTGGCTTAAGATCAATGGTTTTAAGTAATTTTAGTTCACCTTATTTGCAACTCAAAGCAAATCTAAAAATTGGGAGATTGCAATATTTGTCAATTTTGGGGCAAATGACAAATCTTCAAGTGCCAAATCCAGGAAACAGTGCAGTTACTTTCCCTCCAAAGTATTTAGCTTTTCATCATTTGAATGTCAATATTTCTAAACGATTAAATGTAGGCTTATTTGAAAGTGTGATGTATGGAAAGAGAGATTATGGCTTTGAATTTAATTATTTAAACCCTTTGATTTTTTATAGGTTTATCGAAGGGTATCTTGGCAGTACTGATAATGCGATAGTAGGAGCAGATTTCAAATTAAATTTGTTTAAATCAGTAAGTACTTATGGGCAGTTTTTCTTAGATGAGTATAATAGTAAAGAATTTAAGAAAAAAGGATGGTGGTCAAAAAAATATGCGTGGCAATTGGGGGGTAAATATATTGATGCTTTTAAGATTAAAAATTTTGATTTACAATTTGAATTGAATCGGGCAAGACCTTTTATGTATTCTCATTTTACAACTTATTCAAATTATGTGAATTATAATTTGCCAATTGCTCATCCTTTAGGAGCAAATTTTAAAGAAATGCTTTTTGTTTTGAGATACCAGCCTGTGCCAATTGTTTTTATTACTCTTTCTCATATGAGGGCCACGAAAGGAGAAGATATAAATACTATAAATAATGGTGGGAATATTAAACTTAATAATAAAATAGGTAGGTTATCAGATTATGATAATTTTTTAGGGCAAGGGTTTAAAAATAATATTAATTCCTTTGAATTTGTTACCTCAATCATGCTTAAACATAACTTTTTTCTTGATTTTTCATTTCAACAAAGGAACGATAGTTTTGAAGTTTCACAAAATGAAAAAATATTTAAGTTAGGCATTAGATGGAATTTTTTCCGAAATAGCTTATTATTCTAAAATAAAAAAACCTACGAAAAAATCGTAGGTCTAAAATTTTTGGAATACTCTAAAATGTTGTTAATTGTTTTGTCTTTTGGAAGAAGCTTTATTTTTGTAAAGTCATCTTTGATTTGAATACAATCAAGATAAAAATTTAAAAGCTCATCATCTTCAATTATAGATTCCTCAATAAAAACATTCTCAGAACTTGAAGTTTCGTTATACACATACCGAATAATCTCATTCTGCGTCGATGTACAGGTTTTTGTCATAGGCATATTTTGTTTTACTCATCAATTTTCTTAGATTGATAAGAGCATAACGCATACGTCCCAATGCAGTATTGATACTCACTCCGGTTGCTTCAGCAATTTCTTGAAAACTTAGATCTTCGTAATGTCTCATTACTAAAACCTCTCTCTGTTGCTGCGGCAAACGTTTAATTAAACTCCTAAGATGCTCATAAGATTCTTTCTTAATCTGCAAATCCTCAATAGACTCTTCAGCAAAATTGAGAGAGTTAAATACACTACTTCCATCCTCAAACACTACATTTGGATAGCGTTTCGCTCTTCGAAAATAGTCAATTGCAAGATTATGAGCAATTCTAAGAATCCACGGAAGAAATTTTCCCTCTTCATTGTATCTACCTTCTTTCAAAGTTTTTATAGCTTTAATAAAAGTATCTTGTGTAAGATCTTCTGCTATATATGTGTCTTTTACTACAAGATAAATTGTGGTGTAAACCTTAGACTTATAACGGTTGACAAGCGTGGCAAATGCTTTTTCGTCTCCACGTATGTAGGATGATATAAGCTCACTTTCGTTAACTAGGACTTTTTCCATTTTATTTAATACGATTAGTTAACGTAGAGTTTTATACCATATTGTATTGTTAAGTGTTAGTTTTTATTTAATTTTTCCGAAATATAAAACAATAATATTTTAAAAGTCAATTATTTTTTCCTAAATATTAGTTAACGGTTAGTTAATATACGTTAAAACTGTCAATAGGGTTGGAAAAAGGCTAAAATATTTTAAATATTACTACAAAAACTATACCATTTTGGTGGTATTCGCTTAAAATTTATTTCCTTCTTTTTCTGCTGGATTTAAAATAATTTTATTAAAAGCATGGAAACGGTACAGTTTTTGAAATACACATCTTGTAGAATCAAAAACTATTTTGTTTGAGAAGAAAAATATTCGCAACATTTATAAAATTGAATTCTCTATTTTTGCATTCTATTTGTTTATGAACTATAATTTAAGATACCATTTTCAATGATACTTTCATATTTAAAGCACATTGTTCTATTTATTTGCTTTTTGTTTTTGACAATATCTGGCTATTCTCAAAGAGATTTAATTATTACCCAAGCTGGTGAAGAGATTCGTTGTAAAATTTTGGACGAAACACCAACAAGATTTATATATGCTTATATAGGTCCAAAGGATAAAGTATTGAGAAATGAAATATTTAAAAACCTTGTAGGTTCTTTTAAATACGGTCATTACAGTACTGATTTACTAAAAAATGATAAATTAACTACAAAGCCAACTATTTCAGCCGCCTCACCTAGAATTGATACTAGAAAATCTGAAACTAAATCCCCAGCAAAAAAGGATATTAAAAGAAATGAAGTAGAAAAAAAATCGGAAGAAATAAAAATTGCTCCTCAGAATGAAAAGAATTCTTCCAAAATTGAGAATAAGGATAATCCTTCCAAAATGAATTCTTCAAATCTTCCATCGAAAGAAGTCAAGAAAGAAAGTGTTCAAAATATAGAAAATGGGAAAGAAGCAAATATTGAAATTAAAAGTTCCAAAAAGGATAGTTCAACATTAAACGCAAATTTAGACAATACTAAAGCTCCTCCAAAAGATAATTCAAAAAAAGCGAATAAAGAGAATCGTAATCATGAGGAAAAAATTGCGGAAAGCTCAAAAATTCAAGACAAAGAATCAGAATTAAAAAAAGAAATTTCTAAAAAAGAAGCTTCTCCTTTAGCTGACCCAGAAATCAAATCAGAGTTTAAAAACTATATGAAATTTAGAGTAGGTGTAAAAGGGGGACTAGGGAATATTATACAAAAAAACTCTGACATCAGCCCATATGGACTTTTCAAAGAAAAGCTTCAAAGAGGTTGGATGTTTGGTGTTGATGCGGCTTTTTTTGTTAGTGATCATTTTGGATTTGGAGCTACTTACACTAATTTTCAAGCAAGTAATTCAAACAAAAAATTAGATTATCAAAATCTTTTTACAGGAGAAGCTATCAAAGAAGGAGAATTAGAATCTAAAGTTTCACACAAGTTTGTAGGTC
>JANNWE010000212.1:0-3837 GCA_031414675.1 Cytophagaceae bacterium | reverse complement strand
CCAATTCTCCCAACTTCCTTCATTCCATCTCGTCTAAAAAAGACATATTTATGTCTTTTGCAGTAAACTGAGATAAAGTTGCATCAAAATTTACTGGAATTGGTTTACCCTCTAAATCAAAAATTCTTAGCCTAGGTTCTTTGAGTGGAATTTTGGTTTGTTCGTCTACAATTTTAAACTCAAACTTTTCTAATACCAACACCTTTTTCTTTTTTAGGAACACTTTTATTGATTTTTCCAATTCAATATTGGCCGTATAATCTAAATAATCTGAAGCTGAAACTTCAAAAAAGTGTTTTTTTTCACCCTCTAAAGTTACTTTTTTCTGATTTTTTGATGATTTACCGAGTATTTCTTTTGATTGATCATTAAAAACTTTTATTACCACATTGTTGATGGGATTTTTATTTTCAAAATCAAAGACACTTATTTCGAAATCATTAGAACCTTTGTTTATTCTGAGCGTAAAAAAGGTGTTACCACCGTCTAATTTTGAAACTTTTATATTTCCTGACTTATTAATGTAACCATTTGCCTTAGATGAAAATGTATACGTTCCAATTTCTTTGGGGAAAAACTTAACCGTCTCTTTTTCGGAAGATTTTATCTTTGTTTTTTGTAGGCTTGGGGAAAGAACTTCTATTTCAATGGCAATTCTTTTATTTTCAATTTCGTCAAAAATATCTACATCTACACTTGAATTTGGATTTAATCCGAATTTCAAAAATTTACCATCCATTTTGAAAGATTCTTTTAAGGTTGCAAATCCTTCTGCTTTAATTTCTAATAGATATTCTTCATTTTTATTGCCATTGAAATTAGCTTTTCCATTTACTATTTTGCTATCATATATCTTTTGATTGGTAGTTTTATGTGTGACTGACAGCATGCCTATTTTTAGACTGTTGTTCGTAGATTTATCAAATACCTCAATATTCTGGTTTATTCGATTTTTGATTAGTTTAATAACTAATGATTCATTGAGTTTATTTGTATTTATATCCAAGTCAACCTCTTTCGATTCATTTAGATATCCTTTTGCAAATGAATTTATTTTGTATTTGCCATTTAAATCAAACTGATAAATTAATTCGGGTTTTACGGTGGTAATTTTTCCAGTAATTTTTTTAGAAAAGAAAATAATTTCTAAATCAGATTCAACTAATTCATTGGTTTCACTATCAATTGTTGTAATTGAAATACTTCCAGATGATTTTGGCCTTAACCTCAGTTCGATTACCTCTTCTACATTTATGTTTTCAAAGAGCAAATGTTTTTCTTCGGAATAATAGCCTGTTGCATTCGCTTTAATAGTGATTTTTTGATTAGTTGTAATTTGGTATTTAAGCTCATTTTTAATTAAGATTGGCTTAATTATTTTGGAGTCCATATCATTTAAGACAATTATTTCACTTTTTTTTATAGGAGTTCCATCCACATCATTAATAGCGGCTATAGAAAATAAAACGGCATCTTTTTGAGCAAAAACTAAAAAAGGAATAACAACCAAAACAGTTGAAATAAATAGACTGATAAATAATTTTTTAAACATCGAAAATTAAAAACATTTGTATATTTGTTAAAAAAGAACGTAATCTTATCTTATTAAATTTCGTTTAATGATATTTCAATCAAATTTTTTGCCATGTTTTGATTATATGGCTGCTATTATTGAAGAGAATGAAATTAAAATAAATATTTCAGATCAATATCGAAAACAATCCTATCGAAACAGAGCCTATATTTTAGGTCCAGATACTATAGATACACTTATCATACCAATAATCAAAAGTACTAATAACACCGAAATCAAAGAAATAAAAATTGAATATAAAGAAGATTGGCAAAAATTACATTGGAAAAAAATCTCAAATTCTTACAGAAATAGCCCATATTTTGAATATTACGATTATTTAATTAAACCCGTTTTTGAAAAAAAAGTAGTATACTTAATCGACTTTAATATAAAATGTCTGACATTGTGTCTAAAAATGCTGAACATCAATATGACAATTTGTCAAGGCGATTATTCCTATTTTGAGAATAATAATGAATTTATTAGTTTTAATGCTAAGAATAGGTTAGAAAATCAAATTTTATATGTGCCAATTTCGTATTATCAAAACTTTGGCAATAAGTTTGAACATAATTTAAGTATACTAGATTTAATTTTGAATAAAGGACCTGAAAGTTTAGGTATTTTAAAATCTTCCAGAAAGATAAATGTTTTAATTGAACATAGTAAATAAAATAAGTGTTATTAAATCAATAAAAAAAGGAGAATAAATGGAACCCAAATATTCACAAAGAGTTAAAGAAGTGATTACTCTTGCAAGAGAAGAGGCATTGAGGCTTGGGCATGATTATATTGGTACTGAACATCTTATCTTAGGTATGATAAGAGAAGGGGAAGGTTTGGGTCTTGAATTAATCCAAAAGGCTGGTTTAAATCCAGAGGAATTAAGAACATCCATAGAGAATTCAACCCGAGGAACCGCTACCAATACAATTAAAAATCTGTCAAACATCCCTCTTACTCGTCAGTCTGAAAAAGTTTTAAAAATTACTCATTTGGAAGCTAAAATTTTCAAATCAGAGGTAATTGGAACAGAACATCTACTTTTAGCGGTTTTAAGAGATGACGACAATCTTGGTTGTCAAATTTTAAACAGATATAGGATTAATTACAAATTGATTAAAGAAATGCTGGAATATCAGCTATCAGGACAAGAACCAACTATGGAGCGTCCAGATACTGACGATGAAGATAAAGCTTTCGGAGGCGGAGGGGGAACCTTTCAACAAAGGAGTGATGCAAAATCTGGAGAAAAATCTAAAACACCAATTTTAGATAATTTTGGTAGAGATTTAACAAAAATGGCTGAGATTGGGAAATTAGACCCGATTGTAGGAAGAGAAAAAGAGATTGAAAGAGTGGCTCAAATTCTTTCAAGAAGAAAAAAGAACAATCCAATACTTATAGGAGAACCCGGAGTTGGAAAAACAGCCATCGCTGAAGGTTTAGCCTTAAGAATAGTTCAGAAGAAAGTTTCTAGGGTTCTTTTTGGAAAACGCGTTGTTACTTTAGATTTAGCATCTTTAGTGGCTGGCACAAAGTATAGAGGACAATTTGAGGAAAGAATGAAAGCAGTAATGCTTGAAATTGAAAAAAATCCTCAGATAGTTTTATTTATTGATGAAATTCATACCATAGTTGGTGCGGGAGGCGCTTCTGGATCCTTAGATGCTTCCAACATGTTTAAGCCTGCTTTAGCTCGCGGAGACATTCAATGTATTGGTGCTACAACCTTAGATGAATATCGTCAATATATTGAGAAAGATGGTGCATTAGCAAGACGTTTTCAAATGGTTTTAGTAGATGCCACCTCGGTAGAAGAAACTATTGAAATATTAAACAACATCAAGAATAAATATGAGGATCATCATAATGTTATTTATTCTGATGAAGCTATAGAATCGGCTGTAAAATACTCAGAAAGATATATTACAGACAGGTTTTTACCAGACAAAGCTATTGATGTTATTGACGAAGTGGGAGCAAGAGTACATATTAAAAATATTAATGTACCTCAGGAAGTTCTTGATTTAGAAGAGGCAGTAGAAGAAATTAAAATTGAAAAAAACAAGGTTGTTAAAAGCCAGAGGTATGAAGAGGCCGCTCAATTAAGAGACAGAGAGAAAAAGCTTTTGGAACAATTGGAGAATGCGAAACATGCCTGGGAAGAAGAAAGTAAAAATTTAAGACATATCGTTACAGAAGACAATGTTGCCGAAGTGATTGCCATGATGACTGGAATTCCGGTTAGAAAGGTTAAT
>JANNWE010000211.1:0-3957 GCA_031414675.1 Cytophagaceae bacterium | reverse complement strand
CAGGTTCAAATTGTTGTATGTATTTTTCTACTTCCGTCAAATTTCCTTTTTTTAATAAAAGTCCCGCTTTTTTTAGTGCATCATTCAATTTAGGAATGGTGCTTTTTCCCATGCCGTGTAAAGTTAAAATTTCTTTTTCACTGTAGGTTGATAGCTTTTGCAAAGATGTAATTCCTTCTCTTTCTAATGCTCGTCTGGCAGGTGCTCCAATTAGAGAAAGAAAATTATCTTTAGGTTTTCTTTCTTCTTCACAAATTGGGCAAGTCGGACAGTCTGAACTCTTATAGAATTTATGTCCATTTTTACAAATCTTTAATGTCGGTTTGGTTACTGTCATATTTTTGCAAATATGTGGTCCTACACGTATAAATGACGATTTTTGCATTTGTAGATAATCAAATATTTGCAAATCCAATATCTTCATTAGTCAGTTCAAATTTAGCTATTTGTTTTTTAATTATGTTATAAAATATTTTGTCTTATTTAGGCTTCCTTTACTTTCAAATAATTTTAATTCTATTCCTTTTTTTAAATCTCGGCTTGCAGTTGCTGAGGATATGTCTTTAAAAGTATTCATATAGTCTTTTCTTGTAAATTCCTTTACACCAAGATTTATGAAATATTCTAGTCGATCTATATCTTTAAGAATTCGATTGTTGTAATTCAGTAAAGTTTCTAAAGACTTATTAATAACATCAAGCATATATTCTATAAAAAATGTTGATTTTCCAGACTTATCAGATAAAGACAAAGAATTATAATACGCACTTTGAGTTTTACTTATTGAAGTTTCAAATGGTAAAAACTCAAAAACTGGATATTCAGACATTAAAATTAATGTTTGCCAGAGTCTTCCCATTCTTCCATTTCCATCTAAAAAAGGATGAATAAACTCCATTTCATAATGAAATATGCAACTTTTTATCAAAGTTAGTTCCTCAGAATCTTTTAAATAGTCAAACAATTCTTTCATAAGGAAAGGAACATTTTCAAAAGGAGGGGCAACATGTTCCACTTTATTTCCTTTTACTATTCCAACACCCTGATTTCGATATTTTCCCGCGCTTTCAATTAATCCTTTCATTAATTCATAATGTGCTTTTAAGAAGCTTTTATCAGAAAAATATTTATAAGTTTCAATATTTTGGTACAGTTTTATAGCGTTTAAAACTTCAAGAATATCTTTTTCAGGTCCGATAACTCTTTTCTTTTCGATTAGAGCTGTAATTTGTTGTTCGGTTAGCGTATTTCCTTCCATTTGCAATGATGAATGAATAGTTTTGATTCTATTCTGCTTTCTTACTTGTGGAGACTGTTTGTTTAAATAATTAGCATTTACTGCTCCTAATTTCTCAGAAATTGAAGTTATTAATTTTAATATTTTAGGAGTAATGTCATAAGGTGGTTTCATGATAGTATCATTTGATAGTATCAAAGGTAATTTTTTTCTCAGATTGTACAAAAATTATTGCTACCAATCTTTACGTATTTATCGAAATGTAGCTTCAGCCCTTTGGGCATTTGACCTTGTAAAATAGAAAAAAATGTAAAGGCTCAAAATGGGGCAGGGGTGACGACCGACTACTAACTTTGTTTTATGTCATATTGTGGATAATTCGGCCAGTGATTTAAGGGGATTTCGGTTACTTTTAGTGAATCTTTTAGCAACCTTTTAGCTATTTTTTATGGAGATTGTATTAACTAAAGAAAAAGTATAAACAAAAATACCACAAAGCACCTTATTTTGACACCTACACGATATGCCTATTTAATATCCTACATTCAATCCCTCTCCAAAATTTTCCGCTGAGCCTTGAAAATTCTGTAACTATTACATGATTCTGTCTTTTTTGCCCTCAGGCCTGCTTTTTGAAGCTATCAGAAATTATTTTTTGGTTGGAGTGAAGCGCTTGAATCCATCACTGGTGCAAAGCTGAACCTTGCACCAGTGAATAGAATATTTTACAAAGTGAAACTATATTTCCTACTTCTTATCCGCTATCTCCTTCATCTGCTTGTTTGCCAGCATTTTATTTAGCTTAGGTAAATCTGTTTGAAGAGTGGAGTTCAGTTTCGCCAAGTGTCCATCTAACTCTTTGGAGAGTTCCTCAAAAACTTTATAGACTCCTGCCGTAGGTTTAGCCTCCCCCGTTTGCAAACTACGGCGAAGTGCGGAAATGCGGTTTCCAAGTTTGATTGGGAAATTGAGAGGGTCTTGTCCACTCCGGTTTTTGGTTTGATAAAGGTCTTCCTCTATCCCTGTGATTTTGCCCAGGAGGTCTTTAGCAGCAGCAGAGAAAGCTGCTTCGCTCATTTCTTTTTCTCTTTCCTCTATTTGCTTGCGAATGTGGCGAATGCGTATAACTCCTTCGTTATTTGCGCTTTCCTTGTCCCTGATTTTCATTGCCACTTCAAAGGTTTCCTTCAAATCTGCTTCGCTTATGCCTTTCAAATTTGGATTCATTTTAATATGGAAAGGATAAATTTGTGTATAATTTCCCACTTTGATTCTCACTTGGTACTTGCCAATCGGTGCTTTAGGACCGCTTTTTGCATTCGCCCCCCAGAGAATCATACCTTCAAACACCTTTGCTCCAGGGTAGCCCAAGTCCCAAGTGAAGGTGTTTAGTCCTGCTGCAGTTATAGGATTGGCTGGTTCTCTTTCCCATCTTGGAATGTTAGGGTCTACTTTGTACTCTTCCTGATTTCCTATAAAACTCCTAACTAATTGACCGTTACTGTCCAAAATATCTATCTTTACGGAATCCACCTTGTCTTTTAGATAATATTGAAATACAGCATCATAAACACCTCTGATGGCATCACTTGGGCTGAATAAAATGGCATTTTGCTTCATCAACTCTGGCGTAAGCTGTCGTAAAGGCTGAATGTCGTCCAAAATCCAAAAACCTCTTCCATGTGTGCCCAAAACCACATCATTGTCTTTGATAACCAAATCGCGAATAGGTGTATTGGGTAAGTTTAACTGCAAAGGCTGCCAAGCATCACCCGCATTAAAAGACACATATACTCCGTGTTCCGTTCCTAAGAAAAGCAAGTCTTTTCTAATAGGATCTTCTCTCACTGACCTTGCAAAATGTCCATCTTTGATACCTATAACGATTTTTGTCCATGTTTTCCCGAAATCTCTCGTGCGAAAAACGTAGGGCTGACGGTCATCCACTTGATAACGGTAAGCGGCAACATAAGCAGTACCTGCTTGGTGTCTTGATTCGTCTATGATGGATACGACTGAATTTTTAGGCAAATCTTTGGGGGTGATATTTTCCCAGTTTTTGCCCCCATCTTTGGTAATATGAATTTTTCCATCGTCAGAACCTGCCCAAATAGTGTTGATATCATGAAATGAAGGGGCAAGGGCAAAAACGGTTGCATAAATTTCAGGTCCGTTCATGTCTTTTGTGATTTCGCCACCTGTAGGACCCAGCGTTTCTGGGTCAGCATAGGTCAAATCAGGGCTAATTTTTTCCCAGCTTTGCCCATCATTGGTCGTTTTCCATACATGTTGAGAGCAGGTATAAAGCGTTTTTGAATCTTTCGGAGAGAAAATAATAGGATACGTCCATTGCCATCTTTCAGGGAGAGAACTTGCTGGATCACCAGAAAAAAAGCGTGGATATACTTGAATATCTCGTATTTGCCCATTGGTACGGTCATAGCGTGTGAGTAGTGCACCTTGGCTACCTGCGTAATAAATATCTGGATTGTCAGGGTGCGAAGCAATGTAACCGCTTTCGCCACCACCTACGTCATAGCCCCATTCTCCTAGCGCGTTGATGTGCTTCCAGCCATCGCTTGGAATCGCTAAAGTGGTGTTGTCTTGCTGTGCCCCAGCTACGTGATAAGGCACATGGTTGGTAGTAGTTACGTGGTAAAATTGCGTGGTACAAAAGTCCTCCTCTGTCCAAGATTTCCCACCATTTACTGAAACGCAAG
>JANNWE010000210.1:0-5044 GCA_031414675.1 Cytophagaceae bacterium | reverse complement strand
GAGAAATTTTGTTTAAGTGTGCAATTTACGAACATTTTACTTTTATAGGTAGTATTTATTCCTTTATTGAGCCTGCCAATTAAAATTCTTTTTCAAATTTATTTAGCCTCATAAAACCAAAAGTAGGTAAAATACCAAAATTTAAATTTTAATTATTTCAAGAGGATCCAAATAAATTAATAATAAGTGGATGTCTTGATATCCCATTTCACGAAATAAATTTCCATAAGACAATAACTGAGATTTATGCTTTGAGCTTTTTTCTCCACTTTTATAATCTACTACATATAGCTTATTATCAATAATTACCACTCTATCTGGCCGCTGAATTCCAATTTTACTACTTAAAATCTCCACTTCATTTAAAACAATATTATTTTCATGAAAAAGAAATTTAAGTTCTTTATGTTGAGTAACTTCCAAAATTTGTTCTTTTAAATTTTTATAATTCTCCTTTGAAACCCAACCTTCATTTTTTATTTTATGTAATGTTAAATCCACATCACCTTCACTCTTTATTAATTCAAAAGCAGCATGGGTAAGTTTCCCTAAAGTAACTTTTTCAGAACCATTTATTTTTAAAATGCTAGCGTCCACTTTTATCTTTAAAGATTCTCTCTCTGACCAAAGTCCCATATCTTTTAAAAGAAACGTGCTTTTCGTTTTGTTCTCAACTATACTGGTTTTAAAAGGAATACCCTCTTTTAAAATATACTTAAAACAATTTCCAGAATACAAATTCAAAGATTCCAAATAGGTCTTCAAGAAAATACCAACTCCATGAACATTGTTATGATAGTTGAATGGGCTAAATATATATAAGCTATGAATTGGGCGAGTAAAAGCAACATAGAGCATATTTAGATTTTCAATAAAATGTAACTCTTTTTGAATCAATATTTTTTCATAAAGGGAAGATTTTGCAAATTTCTTATGTAATTTAAATGGAGCAGCTCTGAGCCTTAAATTATTGTTTACCAATTCAGAATACCCTATTTCTTCTATGTCAAGCCAAAGCTCTTCTTTTTGATTTGGTTCGGTAGACCAAT
Source organism: Cytophagaceae bacterium (assembly GCA_031414675.1). Classification (GTDB taxonomy): domain Bacteria; phylum Bacteroidota; class Bacteroidia; order Cytophagales; family Spirosomataceae; genus Leadbetterella. Next base: position 3,995 of record JANNWE010000210.1, on the reverse strand, counting down.
TAGCATATGGCATGATCACAATCGGATATTCTAACCCTTTAGATTTATGAATAGTAGTTATGGTAAGAGCATTTTCCTTCTTGTTTTGAATAGAATAAGTTTCTTTAATACTCATCCAGTATCCTAAAAAGTCAACTAACATTCTACTCTTTTTGTTAAAATAATTCAAGACTAAATCTTGAAAAGCATACAAATAAGGCAAAGTGGCACTATTTATTTTCAAATTAAACTTGTTAATAAAATAGCTCATCAAAGTAAAATAGTCAAATCTAAGCAGTTCATCAACATCTACCTCTATATCAAATTTTAGAAAATGGGTAAAAAAATCGGAAAATTCAGCCTTAATTAATTCTTCAAAACTTAATTCAGGTTTTGGTAAATGAGAATTTATTAAGAAGAAAAATTCCAAAACTTCGAACTTTTTAAAGGCGTTTGCAGGATTATTTACAAGCTCAAGCAATGCCACTAAAAAATTAACTTCTGAATTGCTTTTTAATTTCAAAGAATCTGTTGAGTTTATTTCGTACCCCAAAAGTTGCAAACAATTAGCAACCTGAGAAGCCTCTTTATTTTTTCTGAACAATATTGCAATATCCGAAAGTTTTGAACCCTCATTTAAAAGTTTAAACAATAGGATTTCCAATTCTTTTAATAACAGATCATTATCTTTTTCATAGGGCACAAAATTTATTTCCACATGTCCTCCCATTTCAGGGATTGGCGGCAATTCCTGTTTGTAATCACTAAAGACTTTAGCAATGTAAGGAAACTCTACACACTGATTAATGACTAATGATTCAAAAAAACTATTGTTAAATTCAATAATTTCCTTTTTACTTCTAAAATTTACTTGTAGCGTTTGATTGTCCGTAAATCGATTAATGGTGTCAACTTGATGATGTTGAATGGTTGAAGAATCATTTAGTTCTTTAGGTCCACTCGAATTGCGGTTCACCAAATCTATCATTAATTGGATATTCCCACCACGCCATTTATAAACCGATTGTTTTACATCCCCAACTATCAAGTTAAAATTATCGTTAGAAAGCGAGTTTTCAATCAAAGGAAGAAGATTAAAAAATTGAGAATTAGAAGTATCTTGAAACTCGTCAATTAATAAATGTTTATATTTTTCACCTATTCTTTCATAAATAAAAGGAACTGGCTCTTTGACTACAATATCTAAAATCCAACGATTAAAATCAGAAAGAAAAACTTCTTTTCGCTCTTTCATCATCAGATCCATTTCTTGCTTAACTAAAAATAACAATGGAATTTTAAGGATGCTATTCTCAATCTCATTTAAAATAATATATTTTGTAGCTATACTTAACTGATCATATATTTGTCTACCTATTTGAGTCAATTCCCCTTTTATTGAATCTATTTTTAAAGCAACAATTGAATTTTTATTTTTTTCTGTGTACCATTTGTCATTCTCAAATGCTTCTAAATGATAGTTTTTTGGGTAAGTAGCATCAGTAAGCAATTCTTCAGGAAAGAAAGCTAACTTCCAATAAAGACCAAAAACTCCTTTTTTGCCTTGAGTAAAATCCTTTTCGTTTAGTTCATTTGCAGTAATTAAAGCCAATCCTTTTTGAGACAAAAATTGAATTCTGTCTAAAACTTCTCTTTTAAAATTATTAATTTGAGATTTAATGACTCTAAAATTTTCATAATCTAAATGTCGATTTTTATTTAATTGGTGAAATTTTTCATCATTAAACATATGTGCAGAAAAATCACTTAAATCCTCAGCAATTACGTTCCAACTTTTAGCTTCATCTATTTTATGGATTGCAAAATCAGAAATCAAAATACTCAACTCTTCATTGGTAGTGGTACCTACTTTTTCCAATAATCTATCAACTGCTTCTTTAACTACAACAGCCTGGTCTAGTCTGATTTCATAATTATGAGCGATGTTTAAATCAAAACTAAACGAGCTAACCAATTGATTTACAAAACTATCTATAGTTTTTACGGAGAATTCTGTGTAATTGTGAATAACGTCATGAAAAATCTGTTCGGCTCTTTTCTTAATTTCTTCTTCACTCAAATTTGGAATTTCTTCTAGGATTATCTTTACTAATGGGGAGTTTTCAACAGACTTATCATTAAATTCTTTTAAAGCTTTTAAAATCCTACTTTTCATTTCATTTGCAGCATCATTTGTAAAAGTTAATGCTAAAATATGCCTAAAATATCTCGGATCTTCTTGATTTAAAACCAATTTTAAATATTCTTTTGTAAGCGTAAAAGTCTTTCCAGAACCCGCAGACGAACCATAAATTTTAAATACTGCCATTGAATTAATCTAAAAAATGCTTTTTCAATCAAATATAGGTTTATTCCTCTAAAAGGTACAAAAAAACTATTTTAAAGAAAATGAATAGCACTATATTTGCATTTATTTATTCAACAAAAATCAATGAAACGTTTTATTTTTTTTTGCCTTCTAATTAGTTGTTCTTTCTCAACTTTTGCCCAAAAAACACAAACTGTTAGAACTATAATCAAAGAACAACAAACCAATGCCTCTCTTCCTTCATCGACTGTATATATTAAAAAATTCGGTCTTAGTATGGTTGCCAATGACAAAGGAGAGGCCTTTTTTTTTAATGTTCCTATTGGTAGGTTTGAGATTGAAGTGCATTCGGTTGGTTATGAAACCAAAATAATTAAAGAACTTTTACTAGAATCTTCCAGAGAATTGGTTTTGGAAATTGATTTAGAAGTAAATTCTACAAAACTTCAGCAAATTACTGTTTCTGCAGCTACTCAGAATCTATCCGGAGCCATTTCAAATATAAATACCATTACTACTGAGCAGATATTCCGATTCCCAGCCACTTTTTTTGATCCTGCCCGCTTGGCCTTTTCTTTTTCTGGAGTAGCAAATACCAATGACCAAGCTAACGGAATGTCCATAAGGGGGAACGCACCAGATGGCTTGCAATGGCGATTAGAAGGCGTAGAAATTGTAAACCCGAATCATTTAAGTAATGCAGGCACATTCTCTGACAACCCCACCCAAACTGGGGGCGGAACAAATATTATGTCAGCTCAAATGCTCGGAAACATGAATTTCCTAACTGGAGCATTTCCCGCTGATTATGCAAATGCACTTTCTGGTATTATGGATTTAAGATTTAGAGTTGGAAATAACAAAAAACAGCAGCATACCGCTCAAATAGGTTTAATAGGAATTGACCTTTCCTCCGAAGGCCCACTAAATAAGAAAAAAGGTAGCAGCTATTTATTTAACTATAGATATTCTTTTACTGGAATTATGGGATTAATCGGAATAGATTTTGGCGGTGAAAGCATTAAATATCAAGACATTTCACTGAACTTAAATTTCCCAACAAAAAAAATAGGTGATTTTTCATTTTTTGCAATGGGTGGTAATTCTTCCAACTTGTACAAACCAGACGAAAACCCCAAAAATTGGGAATCAGAAAAGGATTTAAATAATATTGACTTTTTTAGTAAAATGGGTGTAATTGGTATGAAACACACCATTAATTTAAATAAAAATTGGTATTTAAATTCTGTAATTGCCAATTCAGGTTTAGAAAATTTAAGAAGTGCCTACACCACTGAACCCAAAATAAATAACTCGTACAGCTATCAAGCAAAAAATATAATTTCTGGTTCATCCATATTAACCGGAAAGCTTACAGACAATCTAAAATTAAGAACAGGGATAAATGTCTCTCATTACTATAATGAATTTAATAGATTAAATAGTGGAAACTTATTTTATAGCTTTGATGAAATTGTTTTACAACCTTTTATCAAATTAAGTAACCTAAGCAATAGCCTAATTAATTACAATATCGGAGCTCAAGTTGTAAATTATGGCTTAAGTAAATCAACTTTTATTGAGCCACGATTAGCCTTTGCTATAAATACCTCGGTCTATCACAAAATTAAATTAGCTTATGGTTTACATAGTCATCAAAATACAAGTAGAAATGCTTTTAGCTTAC
>JANNWE010000209.1:0-2410 GCA_031414675.1 Cytophagaceae bacterium | reverse complement strand
ACAACCAATGGCTTCGTTTATAGAGACTTTAAATGTGCCTGCTGTTTCTTTTAGAATTCCTAACCCTGATAACAATATTCACGCTGCAAACGAAAACATTAAGATTAAAAACTACCAAGAAGGTTTAAAAATGTGCTTGGCTCTTTTAACTCAAAAAATAGAATAGTAAATCACACCTAATGAGAATTTTAAATCTAACTTTAATAAGCCTGAATCATAACTAATTTAAAATGGCTTAAGGCTTTAATTTCTCAGTATAAAAAGAGAAAAATATTTGAACCCAATCAAAATGCTTACACGGTTTAAAGTTTTTCTTTTTTTTCTAGATGGATATCAAAGCCAGTGGGTAATCAAAAACGGTATTCAGAATATAGCTTTCAAAAATATTCACTAAATTTGCAAAAAATTATACCAAAAAAATCAATTTTTATATGGCACAGTTTGATGTTGTGATTCTTGGAAGTGGTCCCGGTGGCTATGTTACAGCTATTAGAGCTTCACAGTTAGGTTTGAAAGTAGCGGTAATTGAAAAAGAAAATTTAGGTGGAATATGCCTAAATTGGGGATGTATTCCTACCAAAGCATTGCTAAAGTCTGCTCAGGTTTTTCAATATATCCAACACGCCAAAGACTATGGAATTACTGTAGAAAATGCGAGTGCTGATTTTAATGCTGTAATTGCTCGTTCCAGAAATGTAGCTGATGGCATGAGTAAAGGCGTACAGTTTTTGATGAAAAAAAACAAAGTAGAAGTAATTTTTGGTTACGGGAAAGTTCAAAATGGCAATAAAATAGAAGTTACAGCTCAAGATGGTTCAAAATCGATTGTTGAAGGCAAACACATTATTATTGCCACAGGCGCAAGAGCACGTCAGCTACCAAACGTTAAAATAGACGGAGAAAAGGTAATAGAATATAGAAAAGCAATGAGCTTGAGTAGTCAACCAAAGTCGCTTGTTGTAATAGGCTCTGGGGCAATTGGAGTGGAATTTGCCTATGTATATGCAAGTATGGGCACTAAAGTAACGATAGTAGAATTTATGCCCAACATTGTTCCTGTAGAAGACGAAGATATTTCGAAAGAGCTAGCAAAGCAATACAAGAAAATGGGAATTGAAATATATACCAATTCAAGCGTTGAGCATGTAGATATTTCAGGTTCTGGCTGTGTATCTACTGTAAAAACTCCAAAAGGCGAAATAAAAATAGAGTCAGATTTGGTATTATCTGCGGCTGGCATAGCCGCTAATATAGAAAACATTGGGCTAGAAGAAGTAGGAATAGCCACAGACAAAGGTAAAATTTTGGTAGATAAATATTATCAAACCAATGTACCAGGATATTATGCTATTGGAGATGTTACGCCTGGCCAAGCTCTTGCACATGTGGCTTCTGCGGAGGGAATTATTTGTGTGGAGCAAATTGCTGGTCACCACCCTCGTCCTTTAAACTACGCTAACATTCCTGGATGCACGTATTGCTCCCCTGAGATTGCCTCTGTGGGGTACACAGAAAAAGCAGCAAAGGAGGCTGGTTATGAAATTAAAGTAGGTAAGTTCCCTTTTTCCGCTTCGGGCAAAGCAAAAGCTGGTGGCACACCAGAAGGGTTTGTAAAAGTAATTTTCGATGCCAAATATGGCGAATGGTTAGGCTGTCATATGATTGGAAACAACGTAACAGAAATGATTGCGGAAGTGGTAGTAGCAAGAAATTTAGAAACTACAGGAATGGAAATAGTGAAGTCGGTGCATCCGCACCCTACTATGTCAGAAGCCATAATGGAAGCCGCAGCTATGGCTTATGATGAAGTAATTCATTTATAAATTTTGTGCCTAAGACGCTTTTATTATTAATTTTCTCTTTAAAATATTAGTAAAACTTCAGAAATTTATCTGAAGTTTTTTTTATAAATTCTATCCTAAAACAGCTGAAAACCTAATCCTTAAAAAGGAATAGCTAATAAAACACTTACTTTTTATATTAAGTTAATCCTAAATTATTCAATTTTCTTAATCAACCATTAAAAAAATACATTAATTCGATTTTCTTATTTCTTTTATTAATTGTTTTCTAACTAAATTGTCAGCCTTTAAAATACCAAAATCAGACACTTTGTCTTTATTTGTTTAAAAAAACTTATCGAAACAGACATTTTGTCTTCTTCCTTGGGCTGGAATATAATTTGATGAAAAGTGTTTATATAAAATTTTTAAACACTTAAAAAAATAATAATTATGAAAACCGTATTGAGAAATTATGACAATTTAAATTCTTTTCCTGCTTTGTTTAACGGATTTTTCGGGGAGCCAAACACTTCAAATTTCAACTCAAATTTGCCTTCAGCTAATATAAAGGAAACAGAAGAAAATTACGGAATTGAATTAATAGCCCCTGGTTTTAAAAAAGATTC
>JANNWE010000208.1:0-2582 GCA_031414675.1 Cytophagaceae bacterium | reverse complement strand
GTCCGGCCCCTTTCGCCGTCGAATTACAGATGGGCTAGCTTTCGGAGCTTGCCCTGCGCCCTCGCTACCCATCTCGCGTTTGATACGGACGATCTGGTCAGCTGTCAAAGTACTTTGATGACTGGCCACCTCAATCCCAATATCCTTCAGCTTGTTGACAAGCAACTTACTTTCGATCTTTAGCTCACGGGCTAATTCGTAGACACGAATTTTGGACATTCGTTCAGAGTCCCCCAACTATCTATAGCATTATCGTAAATATGGAAACTCCATGCCTTGAGAACGCTATCTTTGGCATAAAATAATTTTATAGAATCTTTTGGCTCCTTTTTAAAAGCAATTAGCGGTAGGTAAATGTCCTTGCTTTTTAAATTTTCTGAAGATATTTTTCCTATACTTAAAAGGTTTTTATTTATCCAAACGCCTTCAAAATCCGCCTTTTTTACCGTTTTATTACAAGCAATCAATATCCCAAAAAAAGCGAATAGAAAAATAAACTTCATATAATATTGATTTGTATTAGTTTCTTGCTGTAAAATTCACAACTTTGTCTTGTATTTCAAAATTATGTTTAAAGAAAAATTTAAAAGAGAACTGCTAGCCACCCTCCGGCTTTCTATACCCATAATTATTGCACAACTCGGAGTGGTTTTGATGGGTGTCACAGACAACATTATGGTGGGGAGGTTTTTAGGAAAAGTACCCTTAGGAGCGGCCGGAATTGCCAATACGATAGCTTTTTTAATAGCCTCTTTTGCGGTGGGGGGCATGTCTGTTATTGCACCCATGGTTTCAAAGTGTGTGGCCGAAGCCGATGAAAAGGGCATAAAGTATCTGTTTAGTAGTACCTTATGGGTGGCTTTTATATACAGTGTTTTTTTAAGCGGTGTTGGTTTTTTTGTGTATCAACGCTTTGATTTATTTCAACAACCCGAGGTTATCAATCAGTTAAGCCCTTCTTTTTTGGTGATTATTTTGGCCTCCAACATTCCATTGTTTTATTTTTTAGCCTTAAAACAATTTGCTGACGGCCTCTTTAAACCCGAGTTTGCCATGTATATTACGGCAATGGGCCTTGTTTTAAATTTAATTGGCAATTACGTGCTAATCACTGGGGCGGGTATTATTGCACCCATTGGCATATTAGGTTCTGCCTATGCCACCTGTATTACGCGCGTGCTTATGGCCCTGGTTCTTTTTATTTTTTTGCGATATAATTCCAATTTTAAAGTCTATTTTCGAAGAGTTAGTTTGCTTTTTAATACCAAATTGATTTGGGAAATTTTACAAAGAAGCATACCCGGTGGTGCTCAAGTGTTTTTTGAAATTGCCGCTTTCTCTTTTGCCGTAATAATGATGGGCTGGATCAGCGAAACGGCATTAGCTGCTCATCAGATTGCAATAAGTATAGCTTCTACCACCTATATGATGGCCACGGGTTTCTCATTCGCTGGGGGCATACGGGTAGGAGAAGCCTGGGGTTTACGAGCACCAAGAGGTATTAGAATTGCGGGTTTTGCCGCTTATTTTTGGGTTTTTGCGTTTATGTTGAGCTCAATGATTCTCATTTTAATTTTTGATAAATTTTTACTTTCTGCTTATATCAACGATGCCGAGGTAATTCAACAAGCCTTGCCGCTTTTGTCAATTGCCGCTATTTTTCAGCTTTCAGATGGCATTCAGGTGGTGGGTCTTGGAGTTTTAAGAGGCTTGGCGGATATCAAGATACCCACCCTCATCACTTTTTTGGCCTACTGGGTAGTGGCATTGCCATTAGGTTATTTTCTAGGTTTTCATTTTAACATGGGCTCTATAGGCATTTGGCTGGGCTTATTGGTAGGGCTTACCATTTCTGCTGTTTTGCTTTATTTCCGATTAACCAACCTCATCACGCTTAAAAATCTGAAGAAACGCTTTGTGGTGGTTGAGTAGGGGGGATTGCAAGAGTTGTGATTAATTGAAAGTTTGTGGTGGTTTCTTAATTTTATATCCATTTGATAATTTAATAAGAAAAACCCAATTCTCCCTCCCCTTTGATTATACTAAAAGGGTCCAGACAATAAGCCTATCTTTTATTTTGCGAAAACAGTGATTTCGCAATCTTGAATGTTAAATAAAATTTGGGGATTAACTCGATATTTATATTTTGAAAATCCTTTCCAAATTCTTTTGAAAATCATGTGATAATCTATTAATAATTAATGCACTGTAACATCCTAGTTCAGTTTTTAATTGTGTTTGCAAATTGGCTAGGCTATTCTGACGGGCTAATTTAATGCCTCCAACTTAAGCTGAAAACAGCAGACACCGTCTGCTGTTTTGCTATTTCAGATTTCCGAGACATTATCTCGGAAATGTTTTCTGAAGAAATCCGAGACAATGTCTTGGATTTGGAGTAAGTTATATAAAACCTTCTCATATTTTCAAGATTATCAACAGAGTATCCTCTACCAAAATCTTTCGTTAGTTTATTGGATAATTCTTTCAAAAGTTTTTTCCCGTATTCTGCTCTGTTTTTACCTTTCTGTTCTTCTTCTATTATAATCCTGCCTATTTCAAAGTAGGTAAGAACCATTGTTTGG
>JANNWE010000207.1:0-2979 GCA_031414675.1 Cytophagaceae bacterium | reverse complement strand
ACAATGCGGAACTGATTCAACTGCCTCATTAAAAGCGTATCAAACATTTTTAAAGGCACAAGAAGTTGAAAAGGCAGCTGGAGGTAAAAAAAGCAAAGAAATAGAGGATGCAATATATGGAACTACTAATGTTTATCGTGCTCTTCTAAGTCAAGGGGCTTCTTATTATAACAACAAGAACTTAGCAATGGCTAGCCAATTATTTGGATTAAGCTTAAAAGTTAATACTAAAGATACTACAGCAGCATTGTATGCTGGAATTGTAGACCAATCTATTGGTAAAAATGCAGAAGCAGTAACCAGTTTTAATAGCTATATTGCAAATGGGGGTAAAGATCCTGCAGTATTTTACAGTTTAGCCCAGATTTTTAAGATTGATAAAAATTATGACAAAGCTATCGCTATTTTAAGAAAAGGATCCGAATTGAATCCTAAAGATAAAGATTTGAAAGCTGAAATTGTAAACACCTATCTTGTTTCAAATAATGTAGATGGAGCAATAGCAGATTTGGAAAAAATAATAGAATCTGATCCAACTAATGTAACAAGTTTGAGTAATCTTGGATTATTATATGACAATAAAGCTCAAGAAGCAGCAAGTGAAATAAAGAAAATTAAGGAAAAAATTACTAAAGTAAATACTGATGACGCTCACAAAAAAGTAGATCAAGAAAAATTAAAACTTGGAGATTTTGAAAATGAAATAGTTAATTTAAATGCCAAACTTAAAAAAGACCCAAAAACGGCAGTAGCAACTAAAAAACGAATTATTGAAGTTACTGCACAAAAAGATGCACAAAAAGACGCTTTAGAGAAAGCCATTAAAGATTTGGCAGATAAAGAAGCTGCTAAAATTTTAAATGCTCCAAGTGCTGATGGTTTAGCAGCTTTAGAAGCAAAAAATAAAGTTGCTAAAGAAAAAGCCAATGCAGTTTACACAAAAGTATTAGCGATAGATCCTAACAATTATGATGTAAATTTTAATATGGCAGTTATGTACTTTAATGAAGCCGTAGAAACGAAAACAGTACTTGATGGCATGGATATGAAAGAGTATCAAAGAATTGGTAAGGATTTAGAGAAAATAACTTGTGCTCAATTTTTAAAATCCAAACCTTATTTTGACAAATGCAAGTCAATTAGATCAGATGACGATGGAGTAAATGAGAATCTTAAAAACTTAGAAAGGATTTTAGAACAATGTAAATAAGGAAATAGGGAGAATGTAAAGTTCTCCCTATTTCTTGATAATTCTATTTAACATAATATAAATTATACAACATTATATAGTATTTGATTTTAGAGCTATTATTGGTAATATTAATCCGAGGGAAACTTATAATTGAAATGATTTTGAATTATTTGAAATAAAAAAGATTGTAAGGTTTGTCAATTCTGAAAAAGTTGTTGCATTATTTTGCGTAGGTTTTTGCTGATAATTTTTAATTCAATATCATTTGAAAAGTATTAAAAACTAAATTCTAGAAATATGTTAGTTAAAATAAACATATTGAAAAGCCAATTTTAAAATGCATACAAATAATAAAAACTTATATAGACTGCTCAAATTGCTTAAAAGTATTATCTGAATAAAAAACCACAATTTTTTCAATTCTTTTTTTATTTCCAAGGTCCTTAGAATTGAATATTTCCTTACCTAATTCAACATTATTCTTTTCACTCGATTCTCGCGAGGAATAGATATTAGTAAAAAGGTCATTAAAGTCCTGATTTTTAACAATTTGAGAGACAATTTCCATATCTAATTGTTCCTCATCGGCAATCCAATTATAACCCAATTCTGGAAACTTGTTTACAATTTTTTGAATTATCTCTAAACTAGGCTTGTTTCTGCCACTCAATATATGACTTATTATTGGTCTATTTACACTAATATAATCTGCGAACCTTGTTGATGTAAGTCCTAGGCCTAAAATTAACTTTTCTATCTTATCTTTCAATTCCATATTACAATTGTTACCGAAGAATAATTAACAAATATAAATTAACTAAACAAATGTAATCTATAAAAATAACAATTCCAAATTATAGGAAATAACATTTGTTAAATTAAATTCTACTTTACAAAATGCTAATAACTAGTTAGATACAAAAAAAATATTAATTTTCAAAGATTCTAAATTTTGATTTTTAGTAAAAATAAAAAAAGATTTCAAAAAGCTTATCAAATATTTGGAAATACAATTGATAATACTTTACATTTGTTCGACTTATATGCTTTCTTGTTACAAATTATTTCATAACTAGCTTTCCTTACAAAAAACAAAAGGCTCTAATTGTTCAATTAGAGCCTTAATTTTGTACCATATTTTTTCAAACAGTTACATTATTTTCACGCAAAGCTTCATTAAGAGAGGTTTTTAAATCAGTGCTGGCTTTTCTTTTTCCAATAATTAAAGCACAAGGAACCCCATATTCACCTGCTGGAAACTTTTTTGGAATTGTGCCTGGAATGACAACTGAATTTTCAGGTACATACCCAATATATTGAATGGGCTCATCGCCAGTAACATCTATTATCTTGGAGCTTCCGGTTATAGTAACCCCAGCTCCCAATACAGCCCTTTTTCCTATATGGGCACCTTCAACCACAATGCATCTAGATCCAATAAATGCACCATCTTCTATAATTACTGGTGAAGCTTGTGGTGGTTCAAGGACCCCTCCGATTCCAACACCACCACTAAGATGAACATTCTTGCCTATTTGAGCACAACTTCCAACAGTAGCCCAAGTATCAACCATCGTTCCTTCATCTATATACGCTCCAATGTTTACGTAACTTGGCATAAGTATAACGCCTGGTGCCAAGTAAGCTCCATATCTTGCAACAGCCGGAGGAACAACACGCACACCTAATTCTTTATAATTTTCTTTTAATTGCATTTTATCGTGATAATGAAAAATTCCTACTTCTTGGACTTCCATTGTCCTTAAAGGAAAATAAAGTATTATCGC
>JANNWE010000206.1:0-4027 GCA_031414675.1 Cytophagaceae bacterium | reverse complement strand
AGTAGAAACACCTAATTGTATGTTCCAGCGTAAAATAACTTGGGCTGGAGTTTTATCATATTTTTTGGCCATTAAAATTAATTTTGGATCAGAAAACCTTTCACCTCTAACTAAGGGAGTATAAGATTGCAATTGAATTTTATCCTTTTTGCATCGTTTTAGTAAATTATCTAAATACAGAAATGGACTAAATTCCACTTGATTAACAGCCGGAACAATTTTAGAATAGGTCAGCAATTCATCTAAAAATGGCTCCAAATAATTGGCAACTCCTATAGCTCTTGCTTTTCCTGACGCATAGATTTTTTCAAGGGCCTGCCAAGTTTCTTTTCTACTAGCTTTTAAAGGCCAATGGACTAAATATAAATCTATATAGTCAGTTTGTAGTTTTTTCAAACTTTCATCATAAGCTCTAAGCGTATTATCATAGCCCTGATCTATGTCATTTACTTTTGTAGTTATAAAAACTTCGTTTCTAGGTATTCCACTAGCCTTTACTGCATTTCCAATTTCAGTTTCATTTTTATACATGGCGGCGGTGTCAATCAAACGATATCCAGTTTCCAAGGCCCAAGAAACTGCTTTTTCTGCCGTTTTTTCATACATATCATAGACACCCAATCCTAATAATGGTATGGTTATTCCATTATTTAGTGTGGTATATATTCCTCCAATTTTAGTATTCATGAAGTTTTAAAGTTCAAATTAGGGTTTGTTTATTTAATGTAAATCTTATTATTTGGGCTTACTTTCTAGAAATTCTGAATAGAAAATCATAGGAAAAGCGAATTGAAAAATAGGTATTCAAGAACTAAAAAATAATTTCCTCCTTTACCATTTTTCCAATCCGAGCAATTTTTTGCCTAAGTCATTTAATTCTGCAGTACCATATTTCGTTTGTTCCCAATTCCTTGGGTCACCTGGGAAAGCATAACCTTCTGGAGCAATTCTGTTTTTCCAAGAATTTACACGCCATTCAACCATAGCCTCATTTTCTTCTTCCGCAGGCATCATAGAAATATATTGAGCTATTCTTATTTTATCATCTGAGTTATTAGGTCTTATTCCATGAGGAGTGAGGCTATTAAAGATTAATAAATCGCCAGCTTCTAATTTTACTTTATGGAATTTTCCTTCAAAGGCACTGGTATCCGGTTTAAATCGATCTCTATTTTCCGGTTGGCTTAGTTTCCAAGTAGTATAGGTTCTGTAAAGTTCTGGAATACATTGAAAACCGCCCATGTTTTCATCGGTTTGGTCTGCTAAAGCCAACACGCCTTGTACATTTTGTGGTTTTGTTTCAGGGTCATAGTCCCAATGAATAAAGCCCTTATATTCAAATCCAGGACGAATGGGGAAATTTAGGTTGGCTCTATCAATGGTAACCCAAAGCTTTTCGGTTCCCCAAATGTCGGTAAATGCATCATATACACGTTGCATTTGCCTATTATTCCAAAGATGTTGGTTATTATATACTTCCACCATCCCTGTTCCTGCTAATTCTTTCATTTTCATTTCTGCTCTTGGAGCGGAATACCAACTGCTTTTATCTTTTGGGTTTTTTTCTTCAAATTCCCATAAAAAATTCGCGGTTGCATTAGCTTGTTCCTTAGAAACTGCATTTTTTACGATTACATAGCCGTTTTCTATCCAGAACTCCCAATCAACATCACTTAATACTTTAAGAGGTTTTCCATTGCTTCTGTCGTTTAATTTTATTGCACTGCTGGTAGCCGTTGAGGGGTTTCCAGGTTTATCAAGGTGGTTTTTATTAGCAATCATGGTGGGTGCCATAGTGGGAACCATAGTTTGATTTTCCATTTTTATTTTATTTAATATTGAAAATTATATTACAAATTTAAAAGATAGTTTTGAGAATATTTTTCTCAATAATTGCATATATTTGAACAATATTGATATTTTTACTAAGATATTGCTATACAAATACGCAAGATAATGAAAATTGAGTTTGAAAAAATTATTCCTACTGACAAAAAGAGCTCTTTTAGTTGGATGATAAATCCTAAATTAAATGATTTTTATTTTTGGCATTTTCATCCGGAGTTTGAAATTGTATATATAGAGGCCCTAGAAGGCACTCGGCAGATAGGAGATCATATTTCTAAATTTCATAATAGTGATTTTGTAATGATTGGGTCTAATATTCCCCATTTAAACTTCGATTACGGGATAAAAACGGAATACAAAAAGACTGTTTTGCATATAAGTCCTGATTTTTTGGCATTTGAATTAGAGCATACTCCTGAAGTTCGCGATTTCAATCCTTTATTTGAAAAAATGAAATACGGTGTTTCTTTTGGAAAAGAAACTCAAAAAAAGGTGAAAGATTTATTTTTGGAAGCGCATAAATTATCTTATTTTGAGCAATATATAAGTATTTTAAGGATTTTTAGAATACTTGTCGATGCTCAGGACTTTACCTTACTTCACCAAAGAAAAGTCATCAATCAAATCAATCAAAAAGAGGTACAACGATTAAAGAAGGTATATGAATTTATAGATAGAAATTATAAACACAGAATTGAAATAAGTGCCGTTGCAGAAATAAGTAATTTGAGTAATTCGGCTTTTTGCCGTTACTTTAAGAAAGTGACGAAACTTACCTTTGTTGAGTTTTTAAATTATTATCGCATAAATCAAGCTAAAAGATTATTAACTATGGATAAAAATGTGTCTGAAGCGAGTTTTGAATGTGGATTTGAGAGTTTATCTTATTTTAATAGAACATTTAAGAAAATCACAGGAGAAAATCCTTCCAATTTTAAAAAAAGGATGTAGATAGTATTTTTTTAATTGGATAGTTAATCAAAATAAAGTTTTTGGGTTTTTAAATTTATTAATTATATTTTTTGTAGAAAAAATTGTTTAATTTTAATAAATCTTAACCCTTATTAAATCATGAATAAACCGAGTGGTCTTTACAGCTGGTATGTAGTTTTTGTTTTAATGATTGCATACATCTCTTCTTTTATTGACAGACAGATTTTAAGCCTTTTGGTTATTCCCATAAAACGCGATATGAATTTAAGCGATACCCAAGTCAGCCTTTTAATGGGTTTAAGTTTTGCTATTTTTTATACCCTTCTAGGGATTCCCATTGGTCGTCTAGCGGATATGAAAAATAGAAAAAATATTATTATTGGAGGGGTTTTATTGTGGAGTTTCATGACTTCTATTTGTGGAGGTGTCAAATCCTACTTGCAATTTTTTCTTGCTCGTATAGGCGTTGGGGTAGGAGAGGCAGCATTATCTCCACCAGCGTATTCCATAATCACAGATTATTTTCCAAAAGATAAAATTAGTAGGGCTATTAGTGTTTATTCGGCGGGCATTTATATTGGTTCTGGTATAGCGGTATTAATAGGAGCTAGTTTAATTGGCACTTTACCTCAAGGTGGAACTACCGTGGTGCCCATTTTTGGTGAGATATTTCATTGGCAAAAATTGTTTTTTTATATTGGAATTCCTGGAGTTTTAATTGCTTTGTTGGTATCAACAATAAAAGAGCCCACTCGTAAAAATACATTACATATTAATCAAGATTCAAATAAACTTACCTTAAAGGAGGCCATAGCTTTTATTAAAACAAAGCAAAAAGCATTTTTGAGTGTTACATTAGGAATTACTTTTATTTCATTAGTGGCTTACGCATGTATTGCTTGGGTTCCAACTTATTTTGTTAGAACTTTTGGTTGGACAGCCCAAAAAGCGGGAGGAGTTTATGGAATCATAATAAGTATTTTTTCCACTTCTGGCATTATTGCAGGTGGGTGGCTTGCCGATAGATTTGTGAAAAATGGCAAACTAGATGGAAAACTGAGAGTCGGAATTATTTCTGCTATTGGTATTTTACTTTCGTCCATCTTCCCTTTAATTGAAAATGAAAAAATAGTAGTAGTTCTTCTAGCCGTCCCAAGTTATATCATTGCTTTTCCATTTGGAGCATCTACTGCTGCTATTCAAGAAATGATGCCTAATACTGTAAGAGCATTAGCTTCCGCTATTT
>JANNWE010000205.1:0-5992 GCA_031414675.1 Cytophagaceae bacterium | reverse complement strand
TAAATTATCCAATTCGGATTATGCTTAAAAACCCCCAAACTGGTAAAGAAATTACGGAGCTATTTTTTGTTAGAATAAAGCAAAATACGCTTTGGAAGGCATCTCTAATAAATTCAGATCTAATTATTCAGGAAAAGGATAGCCTTTCCAATTTTCAATTAAAAATTAAGAATAATGGAAATAAAAGAGATTTGTTTGAAATTAATGCAAAAAGCGATTTGAAACTTAGTTTGCCCTCTTCAGGGATACAAGTTATGCTTTGGCCAGGAAAAGACACCACTTTGAAAGTCTATGTTGCTTCAAGATTTAAAACCACCAAATTAAATACGGTTACTTTTTTTGTAAAAGCAAAAAATGAAACTATAATGCTTGGAGGAAACGTGTATTTCACTTCTGAAACATACTTGGGTAATAAAAGTAGGTATGGTACTATTCCTCTTGATTTTGAATTTATTAATATAAACGCTTTTAGTGGCTCCTCGGGCTTATCCTTTCTAAATATTAATGGAAATTATAATTTAAGCAATGATAAATCTATACACTTAATGGCAAGAACTAATGCCTTTAATTTGGATTATTCAATTAAAAACTCCTATTTCTATTCATTAGATTATAAGACTAAAAAATTTGAGTTAAACTTAGGAAGTCAGAATATGTTTTTTAATTACCAGATTAATGGATTAGGAGCAAAAATGAAGTTTAAGAACTTAAAAAGCAATTCAATCGAATTCTTTGGTTTAAAAAGCCAATTAAGCAATGCGGAGATTGCAGGATTTAATCATGAAAATCGTAAAAAAGAAAATAGAATATTTAGTACTAATTCTCTCCTAATCAAAGACAACGACAAAGACCAATTATCGTTCTTTTCTCTACATAATTTAGAAAAAAAATATTCGAGCACAAAGCTAGTTTCATTTTCGGCTGGCTATGGATCTGAAAAACCAGATTCCATAAAAAAATTTGATATGGGTTACATGTTGGGATATAGAGTGGAGACAAAATTTAAATTAGCTCAAATACAATCTACCTATCAATACTTTACCAGTAAGTATCCTGGAATAATGAATGGAGTTAAAAATGGAAGCCATTTAATTAACATTAGTGACAATAAAAAATTTATTGATTTGTATTCAGAGTCAAACTCCAGAATGCAATATTTTAATGAAGAACTAGATCATCTGCTAAAGGAGACTTTTAGTAGTAAAGAACATGGGCTAAGATTAGGATTAAACAAAAGAGAAAACATAGCTTCTTTAGGTTTTTCTTTAATTGAACAATATCAAAAAAACCTAGGATTTAGTTTAATGAATGGGTATAAATCTTCTCTGAATTTAGGAATTAATAAAAAAGCTTTTTCTCAGTCTCTCCTATTTAATTACCTTAAAACTAGGGTAAAAGAAATAAACGAAAATAAACTAAATGATTCTTATAATTTATACTATCAATTAAGGTACAAAAGCATCTCGTTTTATGCAAATTATACCTTAGGACCAAATTTTTATTTTGATTATTTAACTTTATTAAATCAAAACAGAAATCCCTCTACACACAATATTTCATTGAACTATGAATTCAAAAACAAAACAAGAAGTTTCTATGATAGAATAAATCTTTCTTTTAATAATAATTCTATCATTACAAAATCTACACTAATGCTTAGAAACGAAGTGTATTTCGAAATGCCTAAAATAAAGTCAAGTGTCACTTTATTTACTAATATCAATTTAAATGACCCTTTGCTGTACCCTTCTATAAATATTTCATTAAAGAAAACATTAAATTTGCCCGTACTTTTCAAACAAAAGTATTATTCCGCTAGCGTATTTCTTTTTAAAGATAAAAACAATAACGACTTGTTTGATAAAGGAGAAGAACCTATTTCGGATGTTAACTTGCAGGTAAACGATCAAACCCTAAAGACAAATAAAAAGGGAATGATATTTTTAAAAAATGTAGAAAAAGATGAATATATTGTTGATTACAGAAAAATTCAAAACTTAAAAGGATGGATTGTTAAAAAAGGGAGTGCCGATACCATGGTATTAGGCAGAAATATTGCCATAGGTGTGCCTTTTAAACAAAGTAGAATGGTGACAGGTAGAGTAAAATATGAATTAGAAAACTCAAAAAAAGAAATAAAGGAAAATCTAAGTGGAATTTTGGTAGTTGCAACGAACAAAAAAGGTGAAATGTTCAAGTCCGCTACCAATGAAAATGGAGAGTTTTATTTAAACCTGCAGGAGGATTTTTACAATATTCAAATACCAACCAATGTTTTTGGTGAAGGATATTTTGTTGAAAAATCAATTTTTGGAGCTGATTTGATGAAGGAAAACTATTTAGAATTAGAATTTAAAGTTATTCAAAGAAAAAGAACCATAAACATCAAAAAACAATAGGCTATTGGGCACTTAAGGTAAAAAGCAATACCAAGGAATAACTTCCTTCATTATAAGTGTAGCCAGGAGTGGCCTTTATGTCCATTTGAAATTGATTGCCAGATAAGGTTAAATCCCCTCTAGATCCCAAAGTTAGGGTACCTTGAACATTTGACACGGGTACATAGGCTGTTGAACTGCTTTTTTTTATTCCCAATATAGAAGGCGGCATGGCAGCACTTGCATCTGGGCCAATAGCTAAGAAATTTGACGTTAAAGAAGAAACATTGAGAATCCAATTTTTATTGGTAATAATACTAACATTAAATTTATTTTTCAATTCTATTCCATTTTCCAATTCCAAATTTTGAGCAAAATTAAAGTCAATAGTTCCGGTTGCAGTTAGATCAAGTGAAATATAAGAATTAACAGTTACAGTTGCAGCTGCAGTTCGAGCAATAATAGTTTGAGCCCAACAAAAATTTGAAATTAAAAAAAAGAAAACAATTTTATTTAAAAACATAGAGCTAAATAATTTCAACAACTGTAAAAACAAAATTATAATTATATAGGTTAGCATCAAATGTAAAAGGCAATGGATCTAATATCAAGTCATAAGATATAGTGTCAGTTTTCTTTTTTCTTCCTGTAACATTCGCCACTAAAACATCATTAAGTCCAATCTTTTTTGAAAGGTAATATGTGGAAGGTATTGTACCAAAATTTGCTGTATTTACTTTTACCGAAAATAAAGCAGTGGGAGTGCTTCCTGAATTAGGAACAATCCTACAAAATATATTGTAATCACCATCTTTTCTACCTCTATCATTAACAATGTTTAAAGTAAAAGCCCTAACAATAGTTCTTGAAGTAGTGAAATCGGTATAGGCAGTATAATTGAAATTTAAAGAAATACTGGTAAGGTTAAATGAAAAATTTTGAGCAAATAAGGTTTTGACCTGAAAAATAGAAAATATAAATGCAATTGTTACTATTTTTAGGTCAACTTTAAACATTTTGAGATATTTTTGTGAAATAAAGTTTAAATTAAATATATAAAAGACAAATGAAACATTATTTTTTACTTTTTTTAATCTTATGTACTTTTGAACAGCTGAGTGCACAGCAAGTTAATATAAATCCATCCATAGTGGAATTCCACTTGCAAAATATTGGTTCAGCCGAAACTAAAGTAATTAGAATAACCAATAACTCTTCTAAAACTCAATCATTTGAGGTAAGTTTAGGCGATTGGAACAGAAAGATAGATGGTTCGCACGACTATTTTAAACCGAGCACAAAACCGTTCTCCTGTGCTTCATGGATAACTTTCGACAAGAATTTCATTGAAATTCCTGCGGGGGCTTTTGGCGAAATAACCTTAACATTGCAGGCCACAAATAAACCTGAAGATCTTGATGTTATGAAATGGGCCATGCTCTTTATTCAAGGAGCAAATCTTAAAAAATCCGTGGAAAATGGCCCTAATGAAGCTAAAGCGAGTGTTCAGGAAATAATAAGGATGGGTATACATGTTTATCAAACGCCACCATCTCTTACCGAAAGTTTGGCAAAAGCCATCAGTTTAACTTCAACAAAAGAAAAACCCAAAGTTTATGATTTTGAAATTGAAAACATTGGCAAAACCATGATTAATGGTAGAACTCATTTAGAAATTACAAATCTTTCCACTTCACAAGAAACAATAACTGAAACCCTAGAATTTCCGGTCTTCCCTGGAGGTAAAAGAATCTTTCCGCTAGAATTACCATCTTCTTTGAAACCAGGCAAATATTCAATTCTTGCGGTCTTAGATTATTCAGATAATGCTCCGCTAGAAGCTGTCGAAAAAATGATTGAAATCAAATAAAAAAAACAAACTTCTTGAGTTTGCTAATTTTAGATATTTTAATTGAACAAAAAAATACTGGGGTCCTATTAAATTAAGAAAAAGGAACTTTTAGATGTTAAGTGACTGATAATCAATAATCCCTTAGGGATATAATATTGATAACAAAAAGTAAATCTTTCAAATCAAAAGCACTGTAAGGGCTTAATATTTAGATGATTATACTAATAGATTTTATTTAGTCAAATGACAGTAACAAAAAATTAAATATAAGCTGTTTTCAATTAGTAAATAAAATAGCTTTTAACTTGCGTGTTCAATAATTTTATAGATGCTTCCTAAAGTAATAGCTATTTCGAATCAAAAAGGAGGGGTGGGTAAAACAACTACCGCTGTAAATATTTCTGCCGGCTTAGCAGCAAGAGGATACAAAATACTATTAATTGACACCGACCATCAAGCGAGCTGCACGGTGGCTTTCGGTTTAAAATCTGAATACGATAATAAAAGTATATATGCAGCCATAGTAGGTTTAAGCCCAATTCAAGATTGTATTATCAAAACAGGATACCCTAATCTTGACTTAATCCCCTCTACTCCCCATCTGGTTGGAGCTGAAATTGAATTAGTGAATGTTACGGAAAGAGAGTACATATTAATCGAAAAATTAGAACCGATAAAACCACTTTACGATTTTATATTTATCGACTGCCCTCCCTCCTTAGGCATTGTTCCCATCAATAGTTTAATGGCTTCAGATTCAGTAATTATACCCTTGCAGTGCGAATATTTTGGAATAGAAGGCCTTGAATTGATTTTAGGCACTTTGAAAATTATTCAGAAAAGACTGAAACCCGAATTATATGTAGAAGGCATTTTGCTTACCATGCATGAAGAAGAAAATGAGCTCTCCAACCAAATACTCGAACTAATGAGAAACACGTTCAAAGACCAAGTTTTTAATACGTATATACCTAGAGACTTGGCCTTTATTGACTCCACCGCTCGACAAGTGCCCGTTATTCTTTCAAAAAACCAAAAATCTATTGGAGCAAAAGCATACGACCGATTAATTTTAGAATTTTTAGAAAAATACAATTTAAAAAAACGCAAGATTTAAAAGTTTAAATGCCTAAATATATTTACGGAATAGATTTCGGAACTAGTAATTCAGCCTTAGCCATATTAGATGTTGAACAAAACAAAGTAGTAAAACTATTCACTGAGCCCTCTATTCTATTTTTCCCTTTCCAAGAAAAATACACTAATAATCCTCCCTACTTTATTGGAAATGAAGCGATTAACCAGTATGTAAAAAGTGGTATGAAGGGTAGATTCATGAAATCTATAAAAAAAGTTTTGCCAAACAAAGGATTCATAGACACTAAAATATTCGGAAAAAGCTTTAGAATAGAAGAATTAGTGGCTTTGGTAATTTTGGATTTAAAAACCAAAGCAGATGAATTTCTAGGCTTAAAAGTCGAAACTGCTGTTTTAGGTAGGCCCGTGGTTTTCGATGAAAATCCAGAAAAAGATCTTCTAGCTCAAATTAGATTAGAAAAAGCGGCAAATATTGCGGGACTAAAACACGTATTCTTTACTTTGGAGCCCATTGGAGCTGCATTTACGTATGAAAGAAAACTAATAAAAGAAGAACTTGTATTGGTAGCTGATTTTGGAGGAGGCACCACCGATTTTTCTTTAATAAAACTAAGACCTGAGTCTATTAATAGCAAAAATAGGAGCCAAGATATGATAGCTAAAG
>JANNWE010000204.1:0-2329 GCA_031414675.1 Cytophagaceae bacterium | reverse complement strand
GAACGAAAAGGATTACCTTTATTAGAAATGTCGGAAATCCAAAAAGAAAAAGCGATTGAATTGGTAAAAGCTACAGTCAGTAAAGATGCAGCATCCACTTCCATAGCTATAATGCAAATGGAAATTGTGCTAAAACAAATTGAAAAATTAGCTCCTGAAAACATGAGAAGGCATCCTGAAAAGTACTATTTCTCTATTTTTGGCACTCCTTCAAAAAATGAACTATGGGGATGGCGTATTGAAGGACATCATATATCTTTAAATTTTTCTTCTGAATCAGGTAAGATTGTTTCTGGAACACCTTTGTTTTTTGGGTCAAACCCCGCAATTGTACCAGTTGGATATCCTAATGCTGGAAAACAAATATTAAAAGCTGAAGAAGTTTTGGGCATAGAATTCTTAAAATCTATGACTGCTGCTCAAAAAGCAAAAGCTATAGTTTCCGATAAATGTCCTGCTGATATTTTATCCTATAATTCACCCCATTTCGCAAAATTTGATTCACTAAAAGCAGGAATTTCCTATAAAGAATTTTCAAAAGATCAACAAATACAACTATTGGCTATAATTGGTCATTATTTAAAAAGGTATCAACTTGGATTTGCAAATGAATTTATGGAAAAAATAGAAAAAGCAGGTTTAGATAATCTTACATTTACTTGGATGGGTGCGCAAGAAGCAAAAATAGGTAACGGAGGACATTATTATCGAATTCAAAATTCAGTTGTTTTTATAGAATACGACAATCAACAAAACGATGCAAACCATATACACACGGTAATACGAGATCTCACTAATGATTTTGGAGAAAATATGTTAGGCAAACATTATAAGGCTGAGCATTGATAAAAATAATGAATTATACCAAACAAAGCCTTTTCAGTCTCATTCTACAAATGCTTTTAAATATTTGGTGAAAAATTTTCAAATAGGTAAACGGGTCGCTTGCCAAGAAACACATCTCCAGGTAGATCCTTTTTTAATATAAACAGTGGTAAAATATACTTCGAAAGGTACAGCGTCATGATTTGGCGATTTAATCTTAAGTCTTACTTTGCCCCTATTGATAACTACATTTTTATCATATTCTTTGGTAATAAAACCCAAAGATGTAATTTCTTCGTAGCCAGATTTACCAGATTTTAAATTCCCAATATATTTATTCTTATCATCTAATGAGCCATTGGAATGAAGATAAATAAGGTCATCAGAAAATACCATATCTAAATAATTAAAATCATTTTTTACCAAAGCTTCAAAACGTTTTGTTTCCAAATCTTTTACAAGAATTTCAGATTTTGTTTGAGCTAATGAACTAAAAAAAGAAAGACACAAAAAGAAAAAAATAATTACTGAATTTTTCATATTTTAAGGTTGATTAATTAAACAAATCTAAATAATACATTTGGATATATATTCATCCGCATTAAACTTATTTTCACTATTTTAATTTAAATAAATAACTAGCAGAAAGTAAATAGCCTATTAAATTCTCTGTTAAAACTATTTTTATACTAGGATAATCAAAGTTTAATATTTGTAATCAAAAAAAGTTTTGACCCATTTATAATGAAATGTTTAACAAGAAATAAACATTTGATAGGAAACGTTTTTTTAACAAATAACTTTCTTATATTTAAACCATTATTTTATTTATTTTTGAAAAAAATTAATACTTAAAAATTGACCCTCCCATTAAATATAAATATTTTAAAATGAAAAACAAACTGCCCCATTTACTTAAAATTTACTTATTTCTATCCTTTGTGTTTTTGGATTTAACCGCCATAAGCCAAAACAGAGATGACATAAATAATAGAGATATCTTGTATCTTACTTCTGGGGGCAAGCTAAGCCCACTTCAAGCTATTATAGATATTAGACATTATACCATTGAATTAGAAGTGGACATTGCCAACCAATCCATTGCTGGCTTTACCGAGGTAAGTTTAAATGTAGCAAAAAAAACAGATACTCTTCTTTTGGATTTGATTCATTTGTATAAAATAACAAGCATTAAAGTGAATAGCAAGAGTGTCTCTTTCCAACATAAAAATGATAAAATATTTATTATTAACCCTACAGGCTTTGACATCGGAAATCAAAAAGTAAAAATTGAATATAATGGCATTCCACCTGTAGCCATAAAACCGCCGTGGGATGGTGGCTTTACTTGGGCAAAAGATGTGGCTGGCAATGATTGGATATCCATTAATATTCAGGGAGAAGGCGGCAAAATGTATTTTCCATGTAAAGACCATCCAAGCGACGAACCTAATGAAGGGGTGGATATGAAAATTACAATTCCTTCAAATTTGGTGGTGGCGGG
>JANNWE010000203.1:0-2175 GCA_031414675.1 Cytophagaceae bacterium | reverse complement strand
ATAAAGTAGCCAATGTAGCTCCAGATTACGCATGCATTCACGTTCGAGTTTGCGGCTACTCCGAATACCATTCAAGTAGCCATAAATATAAAGTTTTAGAAAGGCACTCTGCTCATAAGATGGTCGACCTTCGGTTTTGATAGTTTCGGCTAAAAATTCAAGCTTAGATAGCTCTAACTTATCAACAAAAGCATCAATGAAACGAACTGGATTTTGAGCTGAAATATGCTCCTCGAAGCTAGTAAACCGCATCTGAAAACGGTCTGATTTGTTTTGGATAGGCAAGGTAGAAAGCGTTTGTTTGATGCAATAAAAATACGAATTTCAAGCTGTTTTTCCAAAAGTTTTTCAACTATATTTGTGAGGGTAGTTTTCTCACAGACTGACGTTAGCACCAATAGTAAAACGATACAAATGAGACATTTAACTATAATATTTGCTTTTTCATTACTGATTTCTTGCCAGTCAAACTCATCGACCGTAGACAAGTCGGTTGAAAATCAAATTGTTGACATTCAAGTAATTTTTAAAGGTATAATTAATGGCGACTGGGTTGAACCTTCCTATATTGACGACCTTACTAAAACAAAATCGCCATATAATTCCCAAAACGCTTTAAACTCCATTGTTGAACTAAATATTGACACCAGCAGAATCAAAGGTGACAGTCTTGAAATTGGCTCACCGAGTATTCACGAAGGAATGAGTTTTTTTGTTTTTTTTAGACCTGGCATTACAATTAATGCATTTCCCACAAATATAAAAGACTATGACAACGAATCTAATTTCTATGAGTTGGGTTATTTGATTTCTAGCAAAGACACTTCTCTAGTTATTTATCATTATGATAAGAACAAAAAACTACTTGGACAAAGTGAATACAAAAGGGTTCCTAAAAATTCAGAAGGAGCTTTGCAATATATGGTAAATAAGACTTTGGTTGCAGGTAAATATAATTCGACTGACAATAAAGGAAAATCAATAACTGTTCAGTTAACGAATGATGGTAAGGTAATTGGACTGCAAAACTTTACTAAATATTATGTATTGACTGACTTTGTCGCTGGCCCTGAAAATAACCTAGATGAAATTTGCTTCGACATTCAAACAAAAAATCAAAAATGTTATGCATATGAAATTAAAGGCAATACAATTAATCTTTATGAAACCTCAGAAAATAACGACCACCTAACATTGGCACTTGGTAAACTAAAATATAAACTTGTTAAACAATGAAAGTCAGAATTACAGTAGCTAACAGCGCTTAAAATAAATTGGCGTTTTAGTAAGTAAATAATCCCGATAGCAAATGGACAAGCTTCGTTTCAAGTTCAGTTCTTGCAGACAGTTTTGTGCTGCGAAATCCCATCTTCTTGTACCTGCAATCCCTTATTCCTAAAACTATCAAAATGAAAGAACCATTAGAAAACATCATACAATCCATTTATTTATTGCCCCAACAAGTATTGGAAGACGTTTTGGGGTACTTTCAACATTTGGAATATTCCAAAAACTATTTTTTACTTAAACCCGCTGAACTTTCGAAAATCAGGCGAAATCCTCATAAAAGAAATCACTAAACGCAGTACCTCCGCCCTAGCATAGCCCACCACTACCGTTTGTTCTCGAACACGACCCCGGCCCCATTTTGAGCCTTAATCTATTTTAACTAGTTTTGTTCGGGATAAAGACCCGTTATATAGCGAAAACTTAGAAACAATGGGGAATCGAATAGCCACCGTGCGCTTTCAAACAAATTGAAAATATGAACCGACTTTTTCTTATTTCAATTACATTACTAATTACAGCCCCTGTATTTGCTCAATCAACAACAGACACAGTTAAAACTCATGTGTTAAGACCTGTGTCCGTGGAAGCTAATCACATACCATTAGACTTAAAGCGTCTTGAACCTATTCAAGGCACTTACATCTATGCAGGCAAAAAGACCGAAGTAATTGACCTTACTCAAAAAAACATTGCTATAACAGAGAAATACGGCAGGCAAATTTTTGCAAAAATACCAGGAGTGTTTGTTTACGATATGGATGGTACAGGTAATCAGCTAAACATTTCCACTCGGGGCCTTGATCCACACAGAGGATGGGAATTTAATAACCGTAAAGACGGCATAATCACTAATTCTGATATGTACGGCTATCCTGCCAGTCATTA
>JANNWE010000202.1:0-12449 GCA_031414675.1 Cytophagaceae bacterium | reverse complement strand
TTGGTTCTTAATACATCATCCTATCTAAATAAATGAAGAAGTAAAAGATAGTTTAATATCCTTAATTTTTTGTTTAACAAAACACCCGATTCAATATCTAGCAGATTTTGGCTTTTGCCTTAAGGCTGTTAAATACTCTTTTGAAAAAGAATTAGATTTTCTTTTTTTTAATTTTATTATGGCGCCAAATAATGCTACAAAGAGCACAAAAAGAGAAAAAATCATAAAATTATAAGATTAAGGTTTATTAATATATATCTTTAAGATAAATTAACATTATCTTTTTTTTTCATATTCACTCAATCTTATTTTTTTTACGTCGAATTATTCACAAGTTTTATGCCAAATTTTTAACTGACTGATATAGTATCTGTTATAATTTAATTCAACTAAATATTTGTCCCGATTATGAACTATTTTCCATATTTTGGAAAAAATAGATAAAATCCCATTATCACACATAGAAATTGAAGGAGTCTTTATAAATTTAAAAATCGGATTTACTAATGGAATTTGGACAGATTTGTATTGCTTATGAAGGTTACATAAGACAAAATATAATTTTTGAATTAAAAATTAGAATAGGGCTAATTAAAAACTTTAAACCATAGTTTTTCTTATAAACTTAAATAAACAAAGGGTGATTTTTTTCTAGCTTATTGTAACCTGCAGCTTCCTGACACAAGCTTTGCATGGTTGCTTGGGCTTGGTCGTATATTTTCGGTATTATAAGCTGAAGCACCATAATCCTAGGCTCGACTTTTATGGACGATTTGGAGAAACAGTACAGTGGATATTGATTTGAGCTATCTGACACATACGAGATTTATTCATTGCCAAATTAATCACTTTCTGAAGGCATTCGTCGTTGAAATCCGAATCAATTTAAAGCATCTACTTACTTTCAGGATTCATTCAGTACAATCATTTCAGGTGTTCTTAATTGATTCCTGCTCTTCTCAGATGCTCAATCCTTTTCCTCATGACAAATTTACAAATTACTCCTCATGCGCGACCTGAAAATACTTTTGATGAGAAAGGATATTAATATTAGCACTTTAAAAAATAGAATTAATGCATGCTGTTTATAAAGTGACTTGATTAAAATAAATGATAAAGACCAGAAAATCTTCTTTTAATAGAGTATCAAAAATCAAAATTGTGCAAAATCTATCTTCCTAGATAAAATAATCGCGTTTTATCAATATTTGACATAATACATCTTCCTTTTTAAGTAACTTAAAAAGCAAAAGGATAGATTTACATGCTAATTTTTTTCTTTATTAACACCCCAAAATCAATATTTTGCAGATTTTGGCCTTTGACTTAAGGCTGTTAAATACTCTTTTGGAAAAGAATTAGTTTTTCTTTTTTTTAATTTGATAATAGCGAAAAATAATGCTACTGATAGCAGAAATAGGGAAATAATCATAATAGGTATTAAATAGGTTTTAGATTGTAAAGTAATTTCCTAATTTTGTTTAAATTATTTATTATTTATTATAGTATTTTATTCTTTTTTTTTCAACATAAGCCAAAATCGGAATTATGCCGCTTGTTTTAGTGCCAACACCTATTGGAAATCTTAATGATATCACTATCAGAGCTTTAGAAGTCTTAAAAAATGCTGATTTAATTCTTGCTGAAGATACCAGAACCACAGGTTTCCTATTAAAACATTTTGAAATTTCGAAACCCATGCAAAGCCATCATATTTTTAATGAGCACAAAACCTTGCAAAAGATTATCGGTTTGCTAAAGGAAGGTAAAATTGTTGCTCAAGTTTCTGATGCCGGCACTCCAGGAATTTCAGATCCGGGTTATTTGCTAGTAAGAACATGTATACAAAATGATATTATAGTTACCTGTTTACCAGGTGCCACTGCGTTTGTGCCTGCACTAGTGGTTTCTGGTATACCCACGGATAGTTTCGTTTTTGAAGGATTTTTACCCGTGAAAAAAGGAAGAAAAACAAAATTAGAAGAATTGTCAGAGGAAAAAAGAACCATGGTCTTTTACGAATCTCCCCATAGATTATTGAAAACGTTAGAAAACTTTATTGAATTTTTTGGGGCAGATAGAAATGCAGCGGTATGCAGAGAGATTTCCAAATTATTTGAAGAAACAGTTAGAGGAAATTTGTCAGAAATTCTTGCTATTTTTGCACAAAAAACCATAAAAGGAGAAATTGTAATAATTGTTGAAGGTAAAAATTTAAAGAAAACAAAAAATGACATTACAAAATAAAAATGTGCTGATTACAGGAGCCTCTAGAGGAATAGGGAAATCTATTGCGGAAGAATTTGCAAAAAATGGTGCTAACGTTGCATTTACTTTTTTATCTTCCATAGAGAAAGGGGCTGAGTTAGAGCATTATTTAGCTCAATTTGGCACTAAAATAAAAGGCTACCGATCTGATGCTTCTGATTATAATGCTGCTGAAGAATTGGTTAACAATGTAGTTGCTGATTTTGGTACAATAGATGTGCTCATAAATAATGCAGGTATAACCAAAGACACACTTTTGATGAGAATGTCGGAAGAGCAATGGGATGATGTGATAAGAATCAATTTAAAATCCATTTTCAATCTTACAAAAGCGGCTACAAAACCTATGATGAGAGCAAAAGCAGGCTCAATAATTAATATTACTTCGGTGGTTGGGTTAATGGGAAATGCGGGTCAAACTAATTATTCCGCTTCTAAAGCCGGAATGATAGGTTTCACAAAATCTGTTGCAAAAGAACTGGGTTCTAGAAATATTAGATCAAATGCCATAGCCCCAGGATTTATTGAAACTGAAATGACAGGCGAATTAAATGAAGAACAACTGAAGGAATGGACAAAATCAATTCCATTAAAGCGTGCCGGACAAGGTAAAGATATTGCAAATGCTTGTATTTTCTTAGCCTCTGATAATTCCGCATACATTACAGGTCAAGTATTGGTAGTAGATGGAGGAATGTTGATGTAAATTATTAAGGAATATTATTTATAATTTACAAGTCTAAAAAACTATCAATAATTTTTTACGCTAATCGTTTTAATGCAAGTATCATTTACTATATGAAGCCAGAAATTATTTTTCAAACACCAACTTGGTATCTGTTAATTTGTCTATTAACTGCCATTGGGTTTAGCTATTTCTTGTATTCAAAAGATGCTGTTTTAAAACCTAAGCAAAGAATATTTTTAGGTATTTTTAGAGGAATATTGGTATTTTTTATAGCCTTTATTTTATTGAATCCTTTAATAAAAACTGTAAAAAGTCTTATCCTAAAGCCCAAAGTGGTTATTGTCCTAGACACTTCAAAATCAATGCTTTATAGTGGTAAAAAACAGATATCAGACTTAATTGCTGGTTTGCAAGCTTTAATAGAAAGTATGAATTCCAAAGGTTTTGAGGTTGAACTTAAAAATTTAAATGCAGAAACCATTGAAAGTTTAAAAGAAAATGTAAAGTTTAATCTTCCTAAAAGCAATCTATCAAATATATTCTCAGAATTAAAAAATTCTTATGAAGGTCAAAATCTAAGCGATGTAATATTAGTATCTGATGGAATAATAAATGATGGTTTATCTCCAACTTTTCAAAAATTAAATTTTAATGTTCATACTGTTGGCTTTGGAGATACAACTTTGAAAAAAGATGTCCTAATTTCTGGTATTACAGCCAATAAATTAGCATATTTAGGTAATAAATTTACTGTAAATGTAGATATTGATTCCTATTTGTTTCAAGGAAAAAGTACTTTAGTAACTATAAAAAATGGGGTAGGAATTGTTGTTACCAAGCAAAACATAATTTTTAAAAATAATGACGATTTTCAGTCACTAAATTTTGAATTAACCGCTGATAAAATTGGGAAACAAAGGTATGTAGTTGAAATTCAGGGACTAAGCGGAGAATTTTCTTTTAAAAATAATAAGAAAGAAATTTTAATTGATGTAGTAAACGGTAAAGAGAAAATACTTTTAGTCGGCTTTGCTGCTCATCCAGATATAAAAGCATTTAAGTCCTTATTAGAAAAAAATGAATTGTTTGAAGTTAAGACCCAAATTTTACAATCTTCTGAACCTAGTCAAATTGGTAAGGACCCTTTTGATATCTTAATTTTACATCAATTACCGGATGTTTATGGATCTTCCAATACTATTGTTAATGGTTTATTGGCAAAACAGAAACCAACTTTATTTATTGTAGGAAGCAAAACAAATATACCCGCATTCAATGGAATGCAAAATGTGGTAGCGATAAATTCTCAATTAAATAAATTAGATAAAACAACAGCAAACCTAAATTTAGGCTTTAAACTCTTTAATTTAAATGAAGATGCCAATCAATTTATCGATAAATTGCCTCCATTGTCTGTTCCTTTTGGAGAATACAATCTATTTCCAGGATCAGAGGTAATTTTGTTTCAAAAAGTCTCAAATATTGTTACAAATCGACCTCTATTTGCTATTAATTTAAATGGTAATAGAAAATCTGCCGTGTTAGTAGGAGAGGGCGTCTGGCAATGGAGAATGGAAGAGTTTGCCATTTTTGATAACCACCAAAATATTGATGAATTACTAACTAAAACTTTACAATTAATTTCAATAAAAGAAGATAAAAGCAAATTAAAGGTATATCCAGTTTTAGAAACTTTTGGTTTAGATGAGAAAATCGTTTTTGAAACAGAGGCATATAACGATTTATTTGAAAAAGTATATGATCAAACTATCCAACTTAAAGTTAAAAGTGAATCTAACTCTGAAAAATCTTATACTTTTATTTTGACAAAAGAATCTTCAAAATTTATTATTTCAAATTTACCTGCAGGATTATATAATTATACGGCTTCCACCACCATTTTAGGCAAGAATGAATCCACATCGGGTCAATTTTTGGTTACTGAAACGGAATTAGAATCTTTAAATTCTGTGGCAGATTTTGGATTGTTAAAGACATTTTCAAAGCAAAACAATGGAGAATTTGTATTAGCAAAAAATGTATTTGAATTAAGAAATAGCCTAGAGAAAAAAGGAATGATAGATAAAATAATTAGCTCAGAAGAACTTAAAGATTTTATTAATTTAAGGTGGTTACTTATTTTATTTGTGCTGCTAATTACTTTGGAATGGGGATTGCGAAAGTTTTTTGGAAGTTATTAATTAAATTAGTTTTATTTCCAAAATATTAACTTTTTGATTTGATTAATTTTTAATCGTTAATATATCAATTCTTTAATTAATTTTTGTTATTGTCTACTCTTTTAAAAGTCTTAATTTAATTTTACTTAGGTTTTAGCACCTTCGCATTTTTCTTCGAAATGATATTCCTTATTCTAAAAATTCAAAAAAAAGTATAATTTATTACAAAAATAATTCTATAAGTTGATTAAACTTAGAAATTATCAAACCTTAAACATAAAATATGTTTGATTCGCATTAAATATGATTTTAGGTATTAATATGAATTAGTTTAGATTATTTTTTACATTTTAACACTTTGTGACATTTCGAATATAATAAATTGGCTATTTTTGATGTTCAGTTTTTACATTAAATTTTATTAATCTTTTGAAAAAAGTCGTTTTGTTAGTTTGCCTTTGTGGAAGTGTTTTCGCTCAGAAAAAAATGGAATATGAAATTGAAGAAAAGTATTCTGGTGAGAAATTGGTATTTGAAAAGAAAGCTTCCATTATTAGTATTCCATTTGATATTTCAATTGAGGATATTCAAAAGCAGATAAATGCTGGGTTGCCTGATTTAATTTTTGAGGATAAAAGTTTTGAAGATAATAACAATGATGATTTAAAGGCAAAGGTTTGGCGAAAAGGGAATTTGATTTTTACTGATGTTTCTGGTGACATCCTAACTTATGAGGTACCTTTAAAAATTTGGGCACAAAAAAGAATTTCCATTTTAGGCGTTTCACAAGCCCCATCAACGGAATTTGAATTGAAACTGAAATTTTCTTCTAAATTCACTGTTACAAAAGATTATAAAATTGAAACGATAACAAACCCACAGGGTTTTTCATGGATAACAAAGCCTATTTTAAAAACAACCTATATCGAAATTCCCATTGGTGTTGTTATCGGAAAATTAATTGAAAATAATCAACAAGCTATCGCTAAGCAAATTGATCAGGCGATTAAAGATAATTTAACTTTAAAACCTCAAATGATAGATGCTTGGAATACTGCTAGAAAGCCTTTTTTAGCTTCCGCTGAGTATAATACTTGGGTTAAATTAGATCCAGTAGACGTTTTTTTAACTCCATTGAAATCAAATGGTAAAAGTTTAAAGTCAACCATTGGATTTAAGGTTTTTGTTGAAACTTTGGTAGGTACTCCCACAGAAATCATTCAACCAGTAACGAATATTCCCGATTTAAAAATAGTTAGTGCAATTCCTGATGCATTTGAAGTTTCAGTATTTAACATCATTAGTTTTGAAGAGGCTATAAAAATCAGTAAAAATATGTTTGTCGGTCAAATTTATGAATTTAAAGAAGGTAAATATAAAATTGAAATCACGGATTTAGATATTTTTGGCAATAACGAGTTTTTGGTTTTCAAAACCACCACTAAAGGTAGTTTTAAAGGAACAATCTTCATTAAAGGGATTCCTGTGTACGATCCAGTTAAACAACAAGTGGTATTAACAAAAACTGAATTAGACATTAAAACTAAAAATTTTCTACACAAAGCTGGTTCATGGTTATTAGAAGGCACTATGGAAAAGAAAATAGAAAAAGAGTTTGGTCTTCCTTTAAGTGAAATTATTGGATACGTTAAAGAAAGTGTTACTCAAACTATAAATAGTGAGTTTTCTAAAGGAATCAAAATGAAAGGGGTAATATTAGAGATAACTCCAAAAGAGGTTAAAATTTCTCCAAATGGCATTCTATCCATTATTACAGCCAAAGCAAAAGTAGATTTGATTATTAAAGGTCTTTAAAATTTAGTACATTTGCCTCAGAAATAAGCTATCCTATCGCCAGAGTTAATACTTTGGAGGAAAGTCCGAACAGCAGAGAGCATCATGCTACTTAACGAGTAGGAGCAAAGCTTTAAAACTTTGCTACAGCTAGTGCCACAGAAAATTACCGCCTTTTTAAGGTAAGGGTGAAAAGGTGGAGTAAGAGACCACCGGTTTGATAGTGATATCAATCGCATAGGTAAACCTCATGAGCTGAAAAACCAAATATACCGACTTTTAAGGGTTGCTCGCCCGTTGTCGGAGGGTAGGTTGATAGAGGCACTGAGTGATCATTGCCCTAGATAAATGATAGGAACCATACAGAATTCGGCTTATTGGCTTATTTCTTTTTTATTAATTTTGTTTTATTAGAATTTAAAGCGTAATTTTGCACTCCAATTTTTTTAATCAGGGACGGGTTCCCTAAAATAACAAATATAAAATGGCAGTTAAAATTAGATTAGCAAGAAAAGGTCGTAACAAAATGCCCATTTACGACATCGTAGTAGCAGATGCAAGGGCACCACGTGATGGTAAGTTTATTGAAAAGTTAGGTCAATATAACCCACATTCTACCCCAGCAGCTATTTCTTTGAAAGAAGATAGAGCGCTTTATTGGTTACAAGTAGGAGCACAGCCAACAGATACTACAAGAAAAATATTGTCAGTTAATGGTGTAATGTTCAAAAAACACCTTCAAATTGGTGTAGATAAAGGAGCAGTTACTCAAGAACAAGCTGACGCAAGATATGAGACTTGGTTAAAAGAAAAAGAAGAAGCGAGAAACTTGAAAATCTCAAAACTTTCTTCTGCAAAAGATGCGATTAAAGTTGCTGCAAAGGCAGCAGAAACAAAGAAAAAAGAAGAAAAAGAAGCTTCTATTAAAAAGGCAGAAGCTGATTTAATAGCTGCTGCAAATGCTGCAGAGGCTGCTTCTATGGCTGTTGTTGAAGAGGAAGAAGCAACAGCAATAATTGAAGAAGTTGCTATAGAAGAATCGCCAGCAACAGAAGAAGCTGCTGCAGTTGTTGAAGAAACTCCTGTGGTTGAAGAAGTTGCTGCAGTTGTTGAAGAAACTCCTTTAGTCGAAGAAGTTGCTGCAATTGTGGAAGAAACTCCTGTAGTTGAAGAGGCTGCTGCAATTGTTGAAGAAACTCCTGCTGTATCAGAATCTTCAGATGAAGTTGAAGCTTCAAAAGAATAATCTTATTTAGAGAAATAAAAATCCTCGCCTTACGCGAGGATTTTTTGTATTAATAGCTATGCAAAAATCCGAATGTTTTTTTCTTGGGAAGATTACCAAGCCTCATGGTTTAAAAGGAGAAGTCACAGTTTGGCTAGATGTTGACAATCCAGATGATTACGAAGGATTAGATGCTGTATTTTTAGAAATAAAAAATGAATTAGTTCCTTTTATTATCTCTGACATTCAGATTAGAGGCAAAAAATCAATTGCAAAATTTGAAGATATCAATAAAATAGAACAAACTGAATCGATTGTAGGTGCGGAACTGTATTTGCCTTTAACATCCTTACCAAAGCTTTCAGGTAAAAAGTTTTATTATCATGAGGTAATTGGCTTTGAAATTTATGATAATAACTTACAAAAATCTATAGGTTTATTAAAAGCTATTTATGAAAGTTCGGGACAAGATCTTTTTGGGATAGACGCCAATGGAGTAGAAATATTGGTGCCCATTGTTGATGAATTTATCGTTGCTGTAGATCGCACCATAAAGCGAATCGAGATTAATGCACCGGATGGCTTATTAGATATTTACTTAAGTTAATAGAATTTATATGAGAATAGAGATCATATCCTGTCAGCCCGGGTTAATTGATGGCTTTTTTTCTCAATCCATTATTAAACGTGCCATAGAAAATAAGCATGTAGAGATTATTTTGCACGATTTACGAGATTATGGGCATGGAAATCACAAACAAATAGACGATTATGCGTTTGGGGGTGGGGCAGGAATGGTAATGATGATTGAGCCTATTTCTAAATTGATAAATAAACTTAAAGAGAACTGTACTTTCGATGAAATAATTTATCTAACTCCCGATGGCCAAACTTTAAAGCAAAAGTCAGTAAATTCTCTTTCATTGAAAAATAATTTACTTCTAATATGTGGTCATTATAAAGGGATTGATGAAAGAATACGAGAAAAATATGTAACTCTTGAAATTTCAATTGGTGACTATGTTTTGTCGGGAGGAGAAATAGCTGCCGCGGTGTTAACGGATGCCATAGTAAGATTAATTCCTAGAGTTTTAAATGATGAAACTTCAGCCTTAACTGATTCCTTTCAAGATAATCTTTTAGCTCCTCCTGTATATACTAGGCCTTCTGAGTTTGAAGGTTTAAAAGTTCCCGACATATTACTTTCAGGAAACGAAAAGTTAATAAATGAATGGAGATTCGAAAAATCAGTGGAAAGAACCATGCAAAGAAGACCAGATTTATTAAGAAAATGATTTGATTAAAATCAAAAATTTTGTATTTTTGAGAAAAATAAATATAACCTAATTACTAAATAATTTAGAGATTTCCCTCAAGTGATTTATGGCAGAAGATAATGAAAATCTAGAAACCGCGGGTACCAATAGCGGAACAATAATACTAATTAATATTGAAGATGAAATGAGAGGTGCTTACATTGATTATTCAATGTCTGTAATCGTTTCAAGGGCCTTGCCGGATGTACGAGACGGTTTTAAACCAGTTCATAGAAGGGTATTATTTGGAATGTCTGAATTAGGCGTTTTTTCTAATAGGGCCTATAAAAAATCAGCTCGTATAGTAGGGGAGGTTTTAGGTAAATATCATCCACACGGTGACTCCTCTGTTTATGACACGATGGTAAGAATGGCTCAACCATGGTCTTTAAGATATCCTTTAGTAGATGGCCAAGGAAATTTTGGTTCTGTGGATGGAGATTCTCCGGCCGCAATGCGTTATACAGAAGCTAGATTGAAACGTATTGCTGAAGAAATGTTGGCGGATATTAACAAAGAAACTGTTGATTTTCAACCAAATTTTGATGATTCTCTTACTGAACCATCTGTTTTACCTGCAAGAATTCCAAATTTATTGTTAAACGGAACATCAGGAATTGCAGTTGGAATGGCCACAAACATGGCACCTCATAATCTTTCCGAGGTAGTTGATGGTATATCGGCATACATTGAGAACCCAGAAATAGAAATTGAAGAATTGATGAAATACATCAAAGCTCCCGATTTTCCTACTGGAGGAATAATATATGGCTATAGTGGTGTGAAATCCGCCTTTGAAACAGGAAGAGGAAGAATTGTGATTCGTTCTATCGCTAATTTCGAAGTATCAAAAACTGGAAAAGAGCAAATAGTGGTTACGGAAATTCCATATATGGTCAATAAAGCCAATATGATTGAAAAAACTGCACAACTAATTAATGAAAAGAAAATAGAAGGAATTTCTGATTTAAGAGATGAGTCAGATAGAGATGGTTTAAGGATAGTTTATGATCTGAAAAGAGACGCAGTTCCCAATGTGGTTTTAAATAATCTTTTTAAATATACCCAATTACAGTCATCATTTTCTATCAACAATGTTGCATTGGTAAAAGGGAGACCTGTAATGTTAAATCTTAAAGATTTAATAAAATACTATGTGGAGCACAGAATTGAGGTTATTACCCGAAGAACTCAGTTTGAACTAAAAGAAGCTGAAAAAAGAGCACACATTTTAGAAGGTTTATTGATTGCACTGGATCATTTAGATGAGGTAATAGCTTTAATTAGAAAATCTAAAGACCCTGATGAAGCTAGAGCTGGCTTAATGACAAATTATGATTTATCAGAAATTCAAGCTCGGGCTATTCTCGATATGCGTTTACAGCGTTTAACGGGGCTAGAAAGAGATAAGATAATTGCTGAATATAAAGAGATCAAAGAGTTAATTGATGAATTAAATTCAATTTTGGCATCTGATGAAAAGAAAAAAGAAATTGTAAAAGCAGACTTAATTGATATTAAAACAAAGTTTGGAGATGCTCGCCGTTCTAGAATTGAAATGGTTGGGGCAGAATTCAACATTGAAGATATGATCCCAGATGACGAAATGCTTGTAACCGTTTCAAATCAAGGATATATAAAAAGAACAAATTTAGCTGAATATAAAAGTCAAGGAAGAGGAGGAACTGGATCTAGAGGTGTAAAAACCAAAGATGAAGATTACACCGAACACCTTTTCATGGCAACAAACCATAATTATTTATTATTTTTTACCGAAAAAGGTAGGTTATATTGGTTGAGAGTATTTGAAACACCTGAAGGAAATAAAACATCTAAAGGTAGGGCAATCCAAAATTTGATAAATATTGAATCAGATGATAAAATAAAAGCAGTATTAAATGTAAAAACACTTGTTGACGAGGATTATATCAAAAATAATTACATCGTAATGTGTACCAAAAAAGGTACAGTTAAGAAAACATTGTTAGAGCTATATTCAAGACCTAGACAGAATGGAATTATAGCTATAAATATCAATGAAGGTGACACTTTGATAGATGTTGCATTAACCAATGGCAATGATTTTATTATCATAGCTGCAAGTCTTGGAAAAGCTGTTCGATTCCATGAAACTCAAATAAGACCAATGGGTAGGGGAGCTACAGGAGTTAGAGGGATAAATCTAGGAGAAGATGATCATGCCATAGGTATGATTTGTGTAGGTAGAGATGACGCTCAATTACTAGTAGTTTCAGAAAATGGATTCGGAAAAAGGTCCGATATAAATGATTATAGAATTACTTCCAGAGGAGCAAAAGGAGTAAAATCTTTGAATATTACCGATAAAGTTGGAAAACTAGTTGCAATTAAAGAGGTTACAGACGAAGACGATTTGATGATAATCACAAACCGTGGAATAGCTATTAGAATTCAAGTTGTTGATCTTAGAATAATGGGAAGAAATACACAAGGAGTAAAGCTTATCAAATTAAGCGAGAAAGATGGTATTGCTTCAGTAACAAGAATTATTAAAGAAGACGAAGAAGAGGATACTTTAGTTGAGAATAATTTGGTTTTACCTGTAACGGAAAACGATAATGATAGCTCAACAAGTGCTAGTGAAGTAAAGCCTGAAGATGACGAAACACCAGGATAAAATTTGTACTCAATAATTTTAAATTTTTTATTTCTCTCAAAAATAAATTTGTTGTAAACTTTAAAGAGTTGTAAAAATTTAAAAATATATTTGATAATCAATTAAC
The DNA here is from genome assembly GCA_031414675.1 of Cytophagaceae bacterium. Lineage (GTDB taxonomy): Bacteria > Bacteroidota > Bacteroidia > Cytophagales > Spirosomataceae > Leadbetterella. The sequence goes on along the minus strand of JANNWE010000202.1, from coordinate 216 downwards.
CAAATAAATTAAATCAGTCTAATATTTAAATTAAAAACCTAGAAATGAAAAAATTAATTGTAATTGCTTTTGTTGGATTATTATCCTTCCATGTTAATGCTCAGAAAAATGCAGAAAAAGAATTGATTTGTAAAAGTTATAAAGATGCAATTGATAAAAATGTTAAATTAAGTGAAAATCCTAAGCAAAATGCAAAAAGTGCTACATGGGTAAAAT
>JANNWE010000201.1:0-3892 GCA_031414675.1 Cytophagaceae bacterium | reverse complement strand
ATTCAATTCTAACAAATTATAGTTCTCTTGAGAAATTAAATCATTTAACCATCTTTTCTTTTTTCTCCTTTCAGTTATTTTAAATTTTTCAATTTCAATATTAAAATTTATCATTCATTTTTTTAATTAAATACCAATAATAGGCTAATTTCGAGTATTTTTTCCAAAATATTCCTAAACTACTTCATTCAATTTAGACCAATTCAACCGAGTCTCAACTACATATGAAAAATAACCAATTGAAAATAAAGGAATAGATTTTATTTGATTTAAGAGAAAAACCAAATTTACTAACAGAAAATCAAATATGGATTGCAATAAAACTCTTAACATTTTAATCAAATAAAAAGAAAGAAACAATGATAGAAAAAAAGCTAACTCTAAAATTTGAAACAATAATGGATAACTTCTAAGTAACAATATATAGTTTAATGTAAAAAAGTAGAATAAAACCACCTTATATATATTATTTGCTAAGTTTTTATCGATTTTTATCTTCAAAATCACCAAATTCTCTTTTTTTTAATTTGATAAAATAAATAATAAAACATTGGCAATAATAGTATTAGTGAAAAAATTAAAGGTAATTTTTAAAATTTTAATTTTTCTCCAATAGTGAATTGCAGTTAAATTCAAAAAATCAAACCGAATGACATTGACTATATGAAAAAAAGAGATATTTCTTGCATTTTTTTGCAATTTTAGAGATTCAGTATTCTTATCCAAAAATATATATAATTTTGCAAACATAAAAAACATAGTACGTGTGAATTTAAAAATAGCAGCCATTGATATAGGTTCAAATGCAGCAAGAATGCAAATCTCTTCCGTTCTTAATGATGAAGGAAAAATTTCATTTAAAAAAGTAGAATATGTACGTTTTGCTTTACGATTAGGCCATGATGTTTTTACTAGCGGAAAAATACAATATGAAAGCGAAGCAAGAATCAAAAAATTATTGACTGTTTACAAACTTTTGATGGAACTTCATGAGGTTGACGCATATCTGATTTGTGCTACTTCTGCTTTAAGGGAAGCAGAAAATGGCTTAAATATCTGTGAAAGAGTAAAACTAGAACTTGGTATGAGCATTCATCTTATTTCGGGTGAAAAAGAAGCAGAAATGATCAATAATGTAATTGTAAATGAATTAGAAAGTAATAAACTTTATTTACATATCGATGTTGGTGGTGGTAGCACAGAATTAAATGTTTACAAAGGAAAAACTAAAATTAATTCTCAGTCATTTAAAATAGGTTCTGTTCGATTAATGGAGGGTAAAGTTCAAAAAGAAGTTTGGAAAAAAATGCAACAATGGATAATAGAAAATATCCAAAATAATGGAGAAATAGTGGCGATAGGAACTGGGGGAAATATTTCAAAATTGTTCGAATTTATTAAAACTGATATAAATTCATGCGCTTCTATTAACCAAATAGAAGAGGCAATGGAGTACTTGAGCAAATTTTCAATAGAAGAAAAAATAAATAAGTTGAAAATGAATCCCGATAGAGCCGATGTAATCAGCTATGCTTCAGAAATTTATTTTTCTGCAATGAAATGGGCAAAAGCAAAAAAAATGTTTGTTCCAGATCTAGGTTTAAAAGACGGAATATTGTTAGAAGTTTATTCCGAATACCTTGTAAACACTAAATAAGAATTTAAAATTTTATTCTTCCTTGAAAAGCACTAAATTTCTTTTAATATTAAAATGAGCATAATAATTAGGGTTTTCATAATTTATTTTCTTTTGCAATCTCCCAATATTTCATTGGCCCAAAACTTTTTTAAGTTAACCGGTAATGCCATTAATTTAGAAGAGGATTTTATTATATGCACACTATACAAAAACTGGGTTGAGTCACCAATTGAATATAAATTAAAACTAGATAAAAAGAAAAGTTTTTCTCTTGAACTTCCATTGACAGAAACAGCCTATGTTGATGTGAATTTCGGTTTTAAAGGTATTTATTTATGGGTAGTTGAACCAAATGATGTCATAAATGTTCAAGTTGACGCCTTAGATTTTGATAAAAGCATAAGTTTTTCTGGCCCAGGATCGTCTAAATGGAATTATTTCAAGGAACAGCAAAAATATTTTGAAAAAGATAAAGATTGGGAACTTGAACTTGAAAAATTGAAAAAAATTAGCAAAAAAGCATATTTTGAACTTACAACTTATTTACTAAATGAACAAATAGCCATACTTGACAAATATAAAACACAAGTTTCTTCCGAATTTTATTCTTTACAAAGGGCTGATATTTATGGTAAAATGAGCAATTATGAACTTAAATATCTAATTGCTCAAAAAATGTTAAATCAAACCGAATTTGAAAGATTCCAATTAAAAACTTTTAATCCCAAAATTCAAAATAAATCATTTGAGCTAGGGCAGTTCATTGAGTCGTTAATTGATAATCATAATCTGTTAGGAAAAAAATATTCTTCATCTATTTTAATAGAATTCGAATCGCTAAGATCCTATTATGAGAAATTTGAATTGGTAGATAAACAAATGATTGATAGAATTTTAGCAAATAAAATTCTCAATTATTTAGATTTGTTGGGTATAAATGAAGAAACAAAACTCTTGGTTGCTTCTTACAAAGAATTTTCCAAAAATAAAGTTTATACAAATGCCGTAATATCTAAATTTCAAGTTTTACAAGATTTAGTCGCTGGGAAAGAAGCCAAAAACTTTATTTTACCAGATAAAAAAGGAAATATGGTTTCTTTAAAGGACTTTAGGGGTAAAAATGTTTTCTTAGGTTTTTATGCATCTTGGTGCGGTCCATGTTTAAATGACCTTACTAATTTAGAGATTGTTTATAATTATTTTATTAAAGAAAACGACCTAAAATTTGTGTTTGTTTCCATAGATACACCAAAAGATTTTGAAGATTTTTTTAAAACTAATAGTTTAATTGGTACTCATTTAAATTCCAATGAAAATACAAGTTTAACCTATAACTATGCAATTGAAGGTGTTCCCAATTATTTCTTAATTGATAAATCTGGCACAATAATTTCTGAGCATGTTATTGGACCTAATGAGGACGAAGGCCGAGCATTGATAAAACAAATTGAACGATTGGTTTATAAAAAATGAAAAAAAGCAAGCTAATAATTCTGATTTTTATTTTTGGTTTTGTGACATCTTGCAAAAAAAATAGAACTAAATCACATCATCAAAATCAACAAATTATAAATAAGTGTATTAAATATATCGGAACTCCTTATAAATATGGCGGGATAGACAAAAGAGGTTTAGACTGCTCGGGTTTAATTTATTTAGCTTTTTCAGAAATGGGAATTAAAATCCCAAGAACTTCAGATAAACAATCTGATTTTTTCCAAGAAGTCTCTAAAAATAATCTTCAAATAGGCGATCTATTGTATTTTAAAGTAAATAGCAAAAAAATAAATCATACAGGAATAGTATCAAAAATTATTAAAAGAGACGAAATTTACTTTATTCATGCCTCTACCTCTTCAGGTGTTAGAGAAGATAATTTGTTTTCTACCTTTTGGCATTCTAAATTTGTGAAGGTCACAAGACCAATTTATTAATATTGTGGTTAAATTCTTAAAATTACACCTTTAATGATAAGAATATCATTTATAATATTACTTCTTTTGGGCACCTATGAGACCTCAATTGCTCAGGCACAATATTTTGGACAAAATAAACAAAGAAATAAAACTAATAATTTCAAAGTACTACAAAGTGCCCATTTTGAATTGTATAGTTATTTAGAAAACAAGAAAATAGCATCTGAAATCCTTCACAATTCAGAAAACTGGTATAAAATTCATCAGGAAGTCTTTAAAATAGCATTTCTAAAGCCTAATCCAATAATAATTTATAATAATCATCCAGAATTCCAAG
>JANNWE010000200.1:0-5787 GCA_031414675.1 Cytophagaceae bacterium | reverse complement strand
ATTTTTAATAAAATCTCTAGCGAAGTATCATCTTCATCTCCTTGTCCTAATGCAACCACAAATTCATCAACTAAATCTAAAATAGATAAGATGGACTCTTCAATTGGATAAAAGAGTTTGTTTGCGTTTTTTAAAAAAGTAAAGCCACTGATTTTCATTTAAAGTTAATTTGAAGAAATTTTTAAAGTTAATTTTTATGTTTCATGCTAATAGATTTTAAGAGCATTAATAAATATAGTAGAAAATTAATGGGATTTCAAAAAACGTTGCTACATTTGAAAAAAAATATTTATGCTTAAATCATCTCTTTTTCTAGTCCTAATTGTTTGTTTTAGATTCATTTCTTTCGCTCAAAATATCCAAAAACTTCCTGAATTTAAACTTTCAGGTAAAGAAGTGGAATCCCACATTCGATTTTTGGCTTCTGATGAAATGCTGGGAAGGAGGACTGGAGAAGTAACAAATAATGTGGCTGCAAGATATATTGCAGAGCAGTTTAGACTAGCTGGCTTGAGCCCAGTGGAAGGGCAAGAAGATTTTTTACAGAAAGTTCCTTTAGAATATTCAAAACCAAATAAAGTAGGAGAGATTGTTGTGTCTGGCGATTCTTTAAAGTGGACGAAAGATTTTATGATGCTTAGTGGAAATGCTACAAAATTAGAAAATGTTCCGGTTGTATTTTTGGGATATGGTTGGATAGATGAAACGCAAAATGACTATAAAGGTATAGATGTTAAAGGCAAAGTTGTTATTTGTCAGTTTGGAATACCAAATAATAATGAGCCTTTTCAAAATATAACTGGGTCTACCAAAAAAATAAAATTTGCAGCAGATAATGGTGCCTTGGCCTTAATTCAGATTTATAATTTAAATTACCCTTTTGCCACAATTGTCAATTTTTTAGGAGGTGAAAAGCTTGGAGCTTCATCGGGTGCTAATTCGGATATTCCCCATCTTTGGGTAAATAATGCACATGCTAAAAAATTCATGAAAGAAAATTTAAAAACATTGAGCATAAATGTAGGGGAAGTTAATAAAAAGTCGATAAATTCCTTCAATGTGGTGGGAGTGATCGAGGGCTCAGACCCAATTTTGAAAAAGGAATATGTGGTCCTTTCTGCCCATTTTGACCATATTGGTACCGGTAAGAAATACGGGAAAGTCTCTGAGTCTGATTCGATTTTTAACGGTACTCGAGACAATGCTATTGGAACTGCAAGCATTTTATTGGCCGCAAAAAATTTGGCATTGGAGAAAACGAAACGTTCTGTTTTAGTAATAGCTTATACAGGCGAAGAACTAGGAATGCTGGGAAGTAAATATTATGCAGAAAATCCCTTAATTCCTTTAAATAAATGTATCTACAATCTAAATACCGATGGGGCAGGCTATAATGATTCCACCAAAGTAACTATAATAGGACTAGACAGAACTGACGCTCAGGGTGAAATAGAAACAGCATCAAAAGCCTATAGCTTAGTTGCGATAAATGATCCAGTACCTGAGCAAAACTTATTTGATAGATCTGATAATGTGAGTTTGGCAGCAAAAGGAATTCCATCACCTAATTTTTCGCCAGGATTAACGGCCTTTGACCAAGAGATAGGTCTTTATTATCACCAAGCCGCTGATAATCCTGATAAAGTAAGTTATACATATTTGACAAAATTTTGTCAGGCATATATTTATTCTGCAAGACTTATCGCTAATCGAAAAGAAGCCCCGAAATGGAAGGTAGGGGATAAATATGAGAAAGCCGCTCAGGATTTGTATGGAAAATAAAATTTATGGAATTTTAAATTGTCACTATCCTCTATACTATTTATGAATTTAAAGTTTTGTTTTTAAATATTACTATTGAATAATATTGATTTTTATTTTTCTGGTTTTACATCGGTTTTTTGAATATAAATATAAGCTATTGGTAATCCAACTCCCAGAATATGTGCAATGGCACTTTTTAATAAGAATAGAGGTTCAATTGGGAAATCTTTTGTGATAGCAATTGGTAAAACACCAAAATTCATAATAAAAAAAATAAGCATTCCATATACAACACCTGTTCTTATCCAATTTGGATTCTGAAATTTAAAATTTGGATAAACCCCAAAAAAAGCAAAGCACCATATAAAACTAATTAGCAAATGAAGGAATAGTCCTTTAAACGGCATATTCCCTAAGTCGCCCAATGCTTCTTTTCCATATATCCCCCGAGCAATAAATCGTAGGATTCCTTGAAAATCTAACGAAGAATAAATAAATTTTAGCCCTAAAAAAAATAAAATACTAACAATAATAGTGGTTATTAAGCAATATTTTATAGATTTCTTTTCCATGGAACATTTTTTTTCTTACAAACTAAAAAATAATATATTGATTACCAAGTAAATACTCAATAATTGATTTAAAGGCAAAACTGTTAGGAAATAAAATCAAGTATAAATACCCTATAGTTATTAAAAATGGTTTATTGCAATTTTTGGCTTTCCCTTTTTATTTTTTTTGATGTGGAATAAAAAATTATATTCAGAATCTTCTAAATCTTTCTTTAAAACTTCTTTTTCTGATAAACCATTTACTAGGTATCGAATGGTATTACTATGGCCAACAACTAGTGTATTTTTTTTAGAAGATTTTAGTTCTTTTATAAATTGGTTTTGATTTTTAGCATCATAAAATTTAACTTCTAGGTTAATTAAGTCGGCTAATGGCTTAGCGGTATTTAATGTTCTTACTGTTTTTGTAGAATAAATTTGTTGAATATCTTTAGTTTTTAAAATTCCTTTTAGTTTTTCAGCTCTTTTTTTGCCTTCCAAAGTTAATTCAGGATCTGAGGTAGGATTAGTTGATTTTTCTGCATGTCTTACTATATAAAAATGAGTGTTAGTGCAGGAGCAAAGCCCCCACACTAACACAAAAATTATAGTTAATTTAGAATTTATCAGATTGAACATAGGCTTGAATTAATTTTTCTTCTCCCTCTTTTCCTTTAAAGAAATTACCGTGTTCCATTCCAAAAATAAATTCTTGTTTATTTTGCTTGGCCTTATCGTAAATATGTTTGAATAAAAAATTATAATTTATTTCACCAGTGGTAGGCTCTTTTCTACCGGGTTCATCTCCAATCTGGAAATAGCCAATTTCATCCCAAACTAAGTCCATATTTCTAGTCATTTGTCCTTCGTTACGTTGCATATGCCACATGTCAAATAATATTTTACAAGAAGGACTATTTACAGCTTTACAAATCAAAAAGCTTTGATCCGAATTTCTTAAAAATAACTCTGGAGTATCGCTTAGTGGTTCCATTACCATCACTAAACCATGCGGTTCAAAAATATCACAAGCTCTTCTATATGCGTCAATAACGTTTGCGGTTTGAATGCCAATTGGTAATTTTCTTTCGAAAAATCCAGGCACTACAGTCATATATTTTGCATTACAACGTTTTGCAACTTCAACGGCTTCTCTACATGTTTTAAGAAAAGTATCTTTAAATTCACTAGTTCCAGTGGTAAGTGAAATTTTCCAATTGTCACCACCATCTATCACGAATACGCCCATTTTCATTCCCAATTTAGCCATAGTTTCTCCAATTTTTTTTTGGGTTTCTATTGGCTTTTTCATCATGCCGTTATCTTCTAATGCCTTGAATCCTACTTCTGACATAAACTTTAGTTGGTCAAACAAGTCATCACCTGCAGAGTTTTTAAACATCCCAAAATGGGGTGCATATAAAAGTTTAAATTCGTTTATGGCAAGATTTTTAGGGCTGGATTTAGCAAATAAACTTCCGCTAAGGCTCAAACCAGCCGTTGCTGCAATGCCGTTTTTAATAAAATTTCTTCTGTTAGCCATTAAATTATGAATTGAAAATGAAAGGATGGAAAATTTTTTATAAAATTAAATATTTTTCTTATATTATTTCTTGTTTTCGTGCTATATTTGCGAAACTATTTAACCTAAGCTAACAATCAATCTTAACCTTATAATAGACCTTTCGCTTTTTGCGGAAGGTTTTTTTGTTTCAAGAGCGATTGTTTTTTTGCAAATATTTATAAAACTGCGATAACAGAAATTTCAACATTTACATCTTTTGGAAGTTTTGCTACCTGTACCGTTTCTCTTGCGGGAGGATTTTCCTTAAAAAAAGAGCCATACACTTCATTTACCATTTGGAAATCATCCATATTTTTTAAAAATATACTGGTTTTTACCACATTACTATAATTCATTTGAGCTTCATTTAAAATATGACCTAGATTTTCTAGGATTTTTTTTGTTTCTTGACGCACATCCCCTAATGGAGCTAAATCAATCGCTATTTGTCCGGAAACGTATAATGTATTTCCTGATAATATAGCTTGGGAGTAAGGGCCAATTGCAGCAGGGGCTTTATCAGTAAAGATTATTTTTTTGCTCATTTTTATTCATTTTTGTGAAAGTAAAAATACATTCAATAATTGACAATTTTCGTTTATTATTATGCATTTTTGCAAGAAAATATTTTACTGAATGAAAAAGCTCATAAGTCTTTCTGTATTATTTATAATAAGTTTTCAAGCATATTCAAATTTAGCTCTTCCTGCTATTTTTAAGTCTAATATGGTTTTGCAACAAAATGCAATTGTAAAAATATGGGGATGGGGTAAGCCTGGTGAAAATGTAACTATTCAGGAAAATTGGAATGATAAAATATATACTAGCAAAGTTTCAAATAATGGAAAATGGGATATTGAAATTAATACTCCTGGATATGGGGGTCCTTATAATTTGATTATTAAAGGCAATAATACTATTTTGCTTAATAATGTCTTGATTGGAGAAGTTTGGGTGGTTTCAGGACAAAGTAACATGGAATGGTCTGCAGATTCTGGTATAGAAGATGGAGAAGTAGAAACTAGAAATGCTAATTTTCCAGAAATACGTTTGTTTTCAGTATCTCATAATTCCGCCGAGTATCCCCAGCTAAATTTCGAAGGTGATTGGAATGTATGTACCCCAGAAAGTATGAAATCGTTTAGTGCAATTGGTTATTTTTTTGCTAAGCATTTATATGAAAATACAAAAGTGCCAATTGGTATTATTAATAGCTCTTGGGGAGGCACTCCTGCAGAGGCTTGGACACCACAGAACAGTATTAAGAGCAACCCAATTTTGTATAAAGATGCAGTATCACTTAAGGAAGTGCCATGGGGACCAGTAAAAACCGGAGTAATTTTTAATGCAATGATAGCCCCGTTAATACCTTTTAAAATAAAAGGGTTTTTATGGTATCAGGGAGAATCAAATGTCAGCAATGCTCAAAATTATGACAAACTTTTAGTAACTATGATTGCAAGTTGGAGAAACCTTTGGAAGGAAGATTTGCCATTTTATTATGTTCAAATAGCACCTTATAAATATGGGGATGGAGATAGTGGGGTTTTGCTAAGAAATGCGCAGCGATTAGTCGAAAATACTCCTTCCACAGCGATGTCGGTAATTTCTGATATTGGAAATATAAACGATATTCATCCTAAAAATAAAAAAGAAGTTGGGTTTAGGCTAGCTAATATTGCCTTAAAAAATCTTTATGGATTTAATAGATTAGCTGTTAGTGGCCCTAAATTAACGTGAGTTCGATATAAGAGAATTCTTTTTTACTGCTTTTTATAAGCATAAAATTTGGAAAATAACAGAAAATTAAGTATGTTTAACTGCTGATTTTCAAACATTTAACTTAATTTTTCTGCTATGTTCCAGTCCCTCAAAGTTATCGAAATTTTTTGTTCTATTGATGATTTT
>JANNWE010000199.1:0-3301 GCA_031414675.1 Cytophagaceae bacterium | reverse complement strand
TGGCGATATTTTAGGTACAGAAATTCTGGAAGAAGACCATGAAACTGGGAAGAAGTTTTTTAAATTTAACAAAGGGCCAATATTTGCCAATATAGTTTTGGCAGATGAAATAAACCGCACGCCTCCAAAAACTCAAGCAGCACTATTGGAAGCTATGCAGGAATACAAAGTGACCTATGCTGGCACAAATTATGATTTAAATAGGCCTTTTTTAATTATTGCTACTCAAAATCCTATTGAGCAATCTGGAACTTATCCTCTTCCCGAAGCACAATTAGATAGATTTTTATTATTCATTAAACTAGCTTATCCTACTGAAAGTGAAGAATTAGAGGTTTTGAAAAGCACCACAACAGATAGTTCCAAAGAAATAAACACCATATTTACAGGCGAAGAAATTTCTGATTTACAAAAACTTACAAGACAAGTATACATTGATGAAGAATTAATTCAAAAAGTAAATAAACTGGTAAGAAATAGCCGCCCACAAAATAGCACTTCAGAATTTGTAAAAAAATGGTGTGAATGGGGGGCAGGTCCACGTGCTGGGCAGGCACTCATAATGTGTGCAAAAGCAAGAGCGGTTTTAAATGGAAGATTTTCCGTTGTTCCCGATGACTTAAAAATATTGGCGTTCCCTGTATTAAGACATCGAATTTCATTGAATTTTAGAGCAGAAGCTGAAGGAATTACTACGGATGATATCGTGAAAGAATTGCAAAATTTTATTTAAAAAACGCTCCATGTCCTTAAATGCTGATTTGATAAAAATAAACAACTTACAAATAGCCGCTAAAATTATTAGCGACCAAATGTTGGTAGGATTGCATAAAAGCAAAAGGACGGGAATAGGTGTTGAATTTGACCAATATAGGCATTATGAGCCAGGTGATGACCCAAAAAGAATTGATTGGAAATTGTTTGCACGTACTCAAAAACACCAGATAAAAGAATCTTCAACCGAAAGCCCTATCATCATTAATTTTATTATAGACCTCTCAGGTTCCATGAATTATGAAGAAAATAAGGTAAGTAGGTTAGCTTATGCTAAAATACTTTTGGCTTCTTTGGCGTATTTGGGTTTTAGGCAAAATGATTTTATGAATCTATACAGTTTAAAAAATGGACAGCTGGAATTGTTAGCAGCTCAAGGCAAACAAGTTTTTCAGAAAATCTTATATGCTTTAGAAAATACCAAAGCAGAAGGAAATTTAAATTTAGAAAATTTTAAATTTCCTCATTTTCAGACAAAAAGTAAAGAACTTATTGTGCTAATATCTGACTTCTTAGATATTAAAAATGGGTTTTTTGACTTAATAACAAAATGGGCAAAACCTGGGAAAGAAATTTTAATTTATCAGATACTTGGTAAACAAGAGACAGAGTTTGATTTTAAAGGCAACTATCTTTTTAAAGACTTAGAAACTGGCCAAGAAATTGACTTAAGCCCAGAAATTATTAAAAATAGCTATTTACAAAAACTTGAAAAGTATTTACTCGAAACAGAAGAAAAACTAAATTTGCCCCATGTTCATTATCTAAGGTATTCTATGGACCAACCTATAGCTGAAGTATTAAAAAACTCTTTAAAAAAAGTAAAATGGAATTTATAAATCCAAGCTTTTTTTGGGGCTTATCTGCACTTTCCATTCCCATTGCTATACATTTTTGGAATAAAAAAAAGTCTTCCCCTTTAAATTGGGCTGCTTTTAAATGGTTAATAGAAGAAAATCAGAAAACAGCAAAAGGCATAAGCTTAGATAAGATTCTATTGCTAACATTACGATTAATAGCTATAATTTTACTGGTCCTTTTACTGAGTACCCCCCTTTTCCCAATCAAAAACGAAAGAGATAAAGAGCTGATACATATAGTTGATCCCAATAAAAAAGTAATTGAAAATTTTAGATTTGAATTGGAAAACGCACTAAAAAATAAGGAAAAGATTGTGGAATTAAATGCACTATCTGACCTCAAAAGTAGTCTAGAATTCCAGTACTCTGACACTAATCCCTTGCTAATTCAAACACAGTTAAACAAAGTGCCAGAGCTCTTTCCTAATCAAGAATTGAGAATATATTTAGCGAACAATGACAAATATACTTCTCAATCTTCTATTTTTATTCCTGCTAAATTCGCTATCAAAAGTATACTAGATTCATCAAATTCAATTAAAAACGCAATAAGAGGAATAAATAACTTGTCACTTTTCACAAATGACCAAAACCAATTGCAATTTGATTTAAATTCCAACTTAAAAAGAAAAATCGTTAAAAATTCACCTATTCAGATTTTAATTTGTTCAAATATTGAAAAGGAAAAAAAGAGTATAGAAGCAAGTTTGGCTAGTCTTTCAGAAATCTATAATTTTGATATAGATTTTAAAAGCTCACAGGAAGTATACGATGTGTTAATAGGAAATCTTGCAATTAAAAATGCTAAACGATTAAAAAAAGATGGTTTAATCATTCATTCTTCCTCTTTTTTAGACGATACTTTTGATTCCAATTTAAAAATTGTTTCATTTCATGAAGTTTTAAGTCCGGATAGTTCTAATTTAGTATATAATGGAAAATTACCAGAGGCTATTGGGAATTTAATTGTGGCTCATTATGGCCTCCAAAATACAAAACCATTGTTAAGTGAAAATGAATTTAAAGCGCTATTTAAAGAAAAAGCAATAATCAAAAAAAATAAAAAAGATTGGAAACAAGATTTGTTATTGAGCCTATTTATTATCAGCGTAATAGCAGAAAGATGGCTATCATTTAAATTGAATGCATGAAAAAAATTAAAATAGCCATTCAGTTAGTTAGTCTACAGATTTATCTTTCTATTATTTTGAAAGCTTTTTCTGTGGCTATTTCGATATTCTTCTTTTTTAAAATTATAAGAATACCCGCAGATTCCATTTGGATATTCTCGATTGTCTCTTTCCTAATTTGTTGTTACACTTTAAAATTCTTCAAAAACAAAAAAACAGAATCATTCCAGAAAATTCATTCGAAAAATATGAATCTAGAATATTCTTTAAAATTGTATGATAAGCAGGCCCGAAACTTAGTGGAACAAATGCAATTGGAAAGAATCAGTGGAAAATCTATTTCAATTCCAATTGCTATTGATAAAAAACTACTCCTATATTTTTTATTGGCATTAATAAGTGGAACTGCTTTTTGGGGAATCAAAAATAGTAAACCATCAAACAAATCCTTCTTTGCCCCCAATTCCAAAAACAATGAAAATGCAAAGTTTTCTAATCAAATTAGACTAATTTCTTCTAATCTTGAAATCTCTCCAC
>JANNWE010000198.1:0-2203 GCA_031414675.1 Cytophagaceae bacterium | reverse complement strand
AGAAGATATATCCATAACAATTATTGATCATCCCAAAAATGTAAGTTACCCTTCGTACTGGCATACCAGAGGCTACGGCTTATTCAGCGTAAATCCTCTAGGAGAAAATGTTTTCACTAACGGTAAAAAATCATTGAATTTAACTTTGCAGCCTAGCGAGAGCGTCACATTTAGGTATAGATTGGCAGTAAGTTCTCAAAAACTCAAAAAAGAACAAATTGAAACTTTGGCTAAGGAATTTGCTAAATTGGATTAATTATTACCTTTAAAAATAGAAAAATAAACAATAATTTTGTTGATTATTAAAAACTTAAAATATCAGGATGCAAGAACTTTTAACCACTGCCGCTCTTACTAGTGTTTTTACGCTTACCTTATTAGAAATAATACTCGGAGTTGACAATATCATCTTTATTTCGATTATTTCTGGAAAGTTAGAAAAAGCAGATCAAAGGAAAGCAAGGAATTTAGGGCTTTTTTCTGCAATGGTATTAAGAATTGGACTTTTATTTGTTTTAGGCTGGATTCTAAGTCTCGAAAAAGACCTGTTCAACTTAACCGACCTTGGCTTACCATTAGATATTGGTATGAGTGGTAAAGACATCATACTTTTACTTGGAGGAGTTTTTCTATTATACAAAGCAACATCAGAAATTCATCATAAACTAGAAGGCATTGAAGATGATTTAGATAGCAATAAAAAAGGAATTAAAGCGAGCTTATCCAAAGCGGTAGTGGATATCACTGTTATTAATATTATTTTTTCAATTGACTCAATAATTACGGCGATTGGTATGACCAACGTTATTTCAGTTATGGCAGCTTCTGTAGTACTTTCTACTATTGCGATGTTACTTTTTGCAAAAAATGTTGGCGACTTTGTGGAGGCACATCCCACCGTCAAAATGTTGGCATTGTCGTTTTTAGTTATGATTGGAACACTATTAATTGCTGAAGCTTTCCATGTGCATGTTCCAAAAGGCTACGTATATTTTGCTATGGCTTTCTCGTTTTTAGTTGAAATGCTTAATATTAAAATGCGCAAAAAATCTAAAAAGCCTGTTGAGTTACATTCACATGTAATTGAGGAATGATATTTTACAGAGAAAATGTCAATAATAAAAAAAGGCTTATCTTTAATATTTAATGTTTGGTGTATCTTTTGGTTTATAGGAATATTTTTGGTTCTTTTCCCATTCATATTTTTTTGTATTCAAATACAATCCCTCAATAAATATGGAACAAAAATTACTAATTTTTGGGCAGATTTATTCTTCATAATCACTTTTATGCCCGTTAAGATTGAATATAAATTTAAGCCCGATAAAAAGAAAGCTTATGTTTTTGTTGCCAATCATTTTTCGTATCTCGATGTGGCCATAGGAATGAAAGTAGTCCGAAATTATTTTTCTTACATGGGAAAAAGTTCGGTAAAAAAAATCCCTCTTTTGGGTTATATGTTCGCAAAATTACATATTCAGGTAGATCGAAGTGACAAAAACAGTAGGGTGAATTCATTGTTTCGATCTAAAAAGGCCTTACTAGAAAGTAGGAGTTTGTTTATTATGCCAGAAGGAGGAATTGTTTCGGAGAAAATCCCTAAGATGCATTTGCCTTTAAAAGACGGGGCATTCTTATTGGCTATTGATGCTCAAGTTCCTATTGTTCCATTGGTCTTTCTCAATATGTATGAAGTTATGCCTTCTACCACTTTAATTTGGCGTCGACCACGCGTATTGATTCATAATCAAGTTGAAACAAAAGGATTAGACAAAAGCCATTTAGAAGAATTAAAAAATAAAGTATATCATATTATTCAAAATGAATTGGATGATTATTATTCAAAAAGATGAAAATTGAAATAGAAACGATTCAAAAAATTGCTCATTTAGCTAGACTAAACATAGACCCCGAAGAGCAAGTCCAATTAGCCGAAGACTTCGCCAAAATATTAGATTGGATGAATCAACTCAATGAGTTGGATACTAGCAATGTACAACCTTTAATACATATGAATTCTGGAGTAAATGTATTTAGAGAAGATATTGCAAAAAATGAATTAAGTAAAGAAGAGGGGCTTTTTAATGCTCCTCAAAAAGACAAAGATTATTTTATGGTGCCTAAAGTTATGGAATAAAATAAGTGACAATATTATTGATTTATTACCGAATTTTAGATTCTACTTCTAAATAAAACGTTTATT
>JANNWE010000197.1:0-6979 GCA_031414675.1 Cytophagaceae bacterium | reverse complement strand
AAGCTCCAAAAGGAGTTTTTAGATTCACTAGACCAGACGATTTAGCAGCCGATGTTATTAAATTTTTGTTAGCCAAATTACCAGGTTTAGACCCCTCAAGAGTGGATGACCTTATTGTCGGTAATTCTGTGCCTGAGGCAGAGCAAGGTATGCAAATGGCAAGGTACATTTCCCTGTTGGCATTAGGTAAATCTGTGCCGGGTGTTACCATTAATAGGTATTGTGGTTCTGGTGTAGAAGCAATAGCTATGGCTGTTGGAAAAATTTCGGCAGGAATGGCGGATTGTATAATTGCTGGAGGTACAGAATCTATGTCGATGGTGCCAACTACAGGATTTAAAACTGCATTAAATTATGGAATTGCATCTGAACATCCTGATTACTATGTAGGCATGGGTTTAACTGCCGAGCAAGTGGCTCAGAAATATAAAATTGGAAGAGAAGAACAAGATCTATTTTCTTATCAATCGCACCAAAAAGCTCTTGCTGCTCAAGAAGCGGGTTATTTTGATAGTGGTATTGTACCTATTACAGTAAAGGAAACGTATTATGATGCAAATGTAGGAAAGAAGAAAACTAGAGAATATGTGGTAAATAAAGACGAGGGTCCGAGAGCAGATACGAGTGTAGAGGCTTTAGGAAGATTAAAGGCAGTTTTTGCGGCCGGAGGAAGTGTTACTGCTGGAAACTCTTCTCAAACTTCGGATGGAGCAGGTTTTGTATTGGTGATGTCTGATAGATTAGTGAAAGAGCTTAATCTAGAACCAATAGCTCGAATGTCTGCCTATGCAGTTGCAGGTTGTGAGCCAAGTTTAATGGGAATTGGGCCCGTTTTTGCGGTTCCATTGGCTTTAAAACAAGCTGGTTTGAAACTCCAAGATATAGACCAAATAGAGTTAAACGAGGCTTTTGCTGCACAGGCATTGGCTGTTGTTAAAGAATTGGAAATTGACCCTTCAATATTAAATCCAAATGGAGGGGCAATAGCATTAGGTCATGCTTTGGGTTCAACTGGGGCAAGACTTTCTGTTCAGTTATTTAATGAAATGCGAAGAAGAAATCAAAAATTTGGAATGGTTACCGCTTGTGTTGGTGGAGGGCAAGGCGTGGCTGGAATTTATGAATTACTGAAGTAATAGTTTTTAAAGTTTTATAAAAAAGCCAATTCTGAATTTTAGAGTTGGCTTTTTTGTATTTACCCAATTGCTTTATTTTCTAAAAATTCTTCCCAATCGTCTGCCGTTTTTCCTTTTAAAACTCTTGGAAATTTATGTTGGCCACCCTCTTTCCCATTTTTTTTCATCCAAGCTAAAAAAACTTTGCTCGGAAGTGCTTTCACAAAAACGTTTTTAAGCGCATGCTCCCTTTCTGTGGCGTAGTCGTCGTTTAGGTGTTTAATAACTTTATCTATTTGCTCGGCAAGCTCTTTTTCGTTTACCTCTTCATCGCAACCAATATACCATTGGTGTGCGAAAAGTGGAGCTTGTTTTTTGCCAATTACCGTAAACTCTTTAATTTTTAGATTCATTTCTTTTGAAACTCTTACCATCGCCGTGTTCATGTTTTCAACGGAGAGGTGTTCTCCGCACAAACTCATAAAATGCTTAGTTCTTCCCGTTATTACTATTTCAGCGTTTTTTTTGTTCGTAAACTTTATCGTATCACCTATTAAGTATCGCCATGCACCTGAGCAAGTTGACATTAAAAGAGCATATTCTTGATTTTCAACTACGTCGTTTATCATTATTGCAAACGGATTCTCTTTTAAATTGCCATCTTCATCAAAATTTCTATCTGTAAAGGGGATAAACTCATAAAAAATACCCCGATTCAAAATCATTTGAAGCCCCTTGTCGGGCTTTGATTGAAAGGCTATGAAGCCTTCTGAAGCTAAATACGTTTCAAGATAAAAAAAGGGCTTGTTGGGGTTCAAGAGTTTTTCAAAGCCTTCCTTATATGGATCCATTGAAACTCCTCCCCAGCCGAAGGCTACCAAATTTGGCCAAATTTCATGAATGTTATTTAGTTTATATTTTGCTATTATTCGTTCAAATAAAATTTGTATCCAGGCAGGTACGCCTGCCACAAAAGCTATGTCCCATTCTCTGGCGTTGTCGGTGATTTGAGATAATTTCTTTTCCCAATTTTTTTCTTGACTAATTTCTTTTCCAGGTTTAAAAAACTTTTCAAACCAAAATGGCATTTTTCCAACCGTAATACCACTTAAATCACCTTCAAAATGGTCGTCAATAGAATTTAGTCTGGTGCTTCCACCTAAAAGGAGATAGTCTTTTTCAAAAGTGTCGCTGGGCAGTTGATTAAAATGCCCTAAAGCTATTATTTGAGAAATACTTGCTTTATGAATAGATTTTATCATGGCTTTTGATACTGGAATAGCCTTTGATGCAGCCTCTGAAGTGCCAGAACTTAGAGCAAAGTACTTCACTTTTCCCGGCCAAGTAATATTTTTTTCGCCCTGTCTTGCTTTATACCACCATTCGTTATAAATCTTGTTGTAGTCATGAATTGGGACATTGTTTTTGAATATTTGATACACCCCATCATTTTTAATAAATCCGTTAAATTCGAGTATTTTTTCGAATCCATAACACTTACCAAATGCCGTATTTTGTGCCTTCTTTAGCAGTTTAATTAATGTTCTTCTTTGAAATTTGGTTGGTTTTAATTCCCTTATGCTTTTAATATTTGCTGTAATAGCAATACTTTTTTTAATAACTGAACCCCAAAGTGCCATGCTATTTTACTGAAAATTTGACAAATTTAAGAGCCAAAAGAAAAATAGACCCGTTTTCAATATTAAGTTATTGTTAGGATAAAATAAGGGAATTAAGAGTCGCTCTCAAAAATAATAACTATTCCCTAACATTTAAACAATTTTAAGGTAATACTTAGGTCTTAATTTTGGATTAATAAACGTGCTTAACATGATAAATCAAAAAATGTATAAAACTGTTGTCATATCCGATGTTCATCTGGGTTCTGCAGGCTCAAAAGCCGAAGAGGCCACTGCATTTTTAAAACAAATTTCTTGCGAAAAACTCATTTTAAACGGCGATATTATTGATGGGTGGCAGTTAAAAAAATACGGCACTTGGAAGAAAAAGCATACGAGTTTTTTAAGAACCGTATTAAGAATGATGGAAAAGGATGATACAAAAGTGATTTATATCAGAGGAAACCACGACGATTTTTTAGATCAAGTATTACCATTTGTTGCTGGGAAGAACTTTCAAATTCGAAGAGATTATATTCTTAAATCAGGCGCTAAAAAGTATTTTGTAACGCATGGCGATGTTTTTGACACCATCACATCACACATGAAGTGGCTCGCTTATTTGGGTGACATAGGGTACACTTTTTTACTTTGGTTAAATAAGTTTTATAACAACTATCGCACTTTTAGAGGTCTACCTTATTTCTCCCTATCACAGTCTATAAAACAAAAAGTAAAGATGGCAGTGAATTTTATTTCTGATTTTGAGGAGAAGCTGTCTGAATTAGCGAAGTCTAGAGGTTGCGATGGAATTATTTGTGGGCACATTCACAAGCCAGATATTAAAGTTTATGATGGCATTACGTATATGAATTCAGGGGATTGGGTGGAGTCACTCTCTGCATTGGTTGAAGATTTTAATAACGATTGGAGCTTAGAATTTTTTCATTTAGTTCAAAAAGTTACTATTCCTTTAACTATTGAAATCAAAGAAAATATGGTGCAAAGCGATTGGTCTAAAGCAGTTTAAATAAAATATATGAAATTTGTATTTATTGTTCAGGGAGAAGGCCGTGGCCATCAAACACAGGCTTTAGCATTAAGCGAAATGCTGACCTCTAATGGTCATGAAATTAGTTTGGTATTGGTTGGAACTAATAATCCTTTTAGAATCCCAAGTTTACTAGCAGAAAAGGCTAGTTTCAAAATCGAGACTTTTCAAAGCCCATCCTTAATTTATAATTCTAAAACCCAAGCCTTAAGCTTGAATAAGACGATAAGGAGTGCTGTTCCGAATACAAGAAAATATGTTAAAAGCATCCTTCAAATTAAAAGGGCCATTGAGATTTGCCGACCCGATGTAATTATTAATTTTTATGATTTTTTAGGAGGGCTTTATTCCGCTTTTTTTACAAGTAAAGCCAAGGTTATATGTATTGGACACCAATATTTGCTTTTGAACAGATATTTTAATCATCCCCAAGGGCATTGGTTTGATAGACAAATTGTAAATTTTAATACCAAAATTACTGCCTTAGGTTCAGATAAGATATTGGCTTTGTCTTTCAGTGAATTTGAAAACGATAGAGAAATTATTACCGTACCTCCTTTGATAAGAAATGAACTAATCTATTATTCTAACCAAGATTTGGGGTATATATTGGTTTATCTTACGCAACCTGAAATGATAAGTGAATTTCTTATTTATGCTGGGCATTATAAACATTTAATATTTGAAGTATTTATAGACAAATGCTTGGCGGAAATTCCAGAAAATGTAAGAATTAATCCGATATCTTCCTCTGCATTTATTCAAAAAATGGCAAAATGCAAAGCAATTATAAGTACTGCTGGCTTTGAGTCGGTTTGTGAGGCCATGTATTTGGGCAAGCCAGCACTAATGATACCCATAAAGAAACATTATGAACAGCTTTGCAATGCTTTAGACGCTCAACGTGCAGGAGCTGGAATTTTCTCAAAACAGATTGATATTGGCTCTTTTTTAACTTATTTACAAACCTCAAAACCAATGAGTCATAAAATTTGGATACATCAAGCAGAGCAAATGTTTATGAGTGAATTAGTCTTTGAGGAGTGTATAAAGGTATAGTTTTTGATTTTTTTTAAACAGATTTTATTAGAGTCATTTTTTTTGTTCTAACGTAATACTGGATAGTTATCGCCTGATTTTATCCATTTATTTTTAATAAAAACTGGGCATTTTATTTTATTTTTCCAACTCCTGAATAGGGCGAGTAGCTATCATTTTTTTTAAGCAAATGAGCCGATGTGATAATGAGCTCTAATGTAATAGATGCTTTATTGTTTGTCAGAATCAAGTTTTGACTTTTATAGTATTTTGTCATTCTATATTTTTTTTGGATAAAAAAATGATATCTTTTTTTAGAATATTTGCTCTTGAAAGGTCTTTTCATTTACATTAAAATCTCTAAGCCTAAAACCTAAAAAAGTGCTTAGGATTTCCTTCTCAGCTCGCGCGTGGATCCATCTTCAGTCCGCATTTCCGCATACTCAACACTTCAATAGAGGGAAAGCCAAATTCTTCTACCACTTTACCTTCAATGTAATATACGCCTTTACCTCGAAATGGGTAGCGTTCGATGTTTTGGGGGAAATGTGTGGTATCGAAGAATTCGCCATCATGGTCAATGAAATAGCCGAATGCCATGTTTTTTTGACTTTTGGTGCGTATGGCCTTGTAAGTAACCATGTAGCCATAAATTTTCACATGCCTACCTATCAGTTGGCTTAAATGGGCCGCTGTAAGCTTGCTAGTGGGTGTTTCCGATATCATCGTAAACGGCGATTCTAAAGGAAAACCCAAAAGCTCTACTTCGTCGTATCGATCTTCGAGGCCGTGACTTATTAGGGCTGGGAGTTCGAATTTTTGCTCTTCCCACTCAAATAAGGCTGGTGCGGTCATGGCCATTTTGGGTGTTTTATGATGGAAGAAATGGGCTTCCCAAAGTAGCTCTTTCTTGCTTTGCCCCAATGCTCTAAACGCCCCCACTCTGATAAGTAGTGTGAGTTGCTCAATCCCCAAATACACTCTGTGCACAAAGTCTTGAAAACTCAAATATTGACCATCTGTTCGGCGGTTTTCGAGTAGGGCGTCGATAGTACGGCTTTCGAGTCCTTGTATGTGAATCCAGCCCAGCCAGATGGTTATGCCTTCTATACGTGTCAGATAATGGCTTTCATTAATATTTGGAGCTTCTATTTTGGCACCGTATCGACGGGCTTCGTGGGCATACATCTCGGAGTTGTAAAATCCTCCAAAGTTATTGATAACCGCTACCATAAACTCTCTTGGATAATGTGCCTTTAGGTAAAGACTTTGGTAGCTTTCTACCGCAAAACTTGCCGAGTGGGCTTTACTGAATGAGTAGCCCGAAAAACTCTCTATCTGCCGCCAAACTTCTTTGGCGATGTCGTCGGGATAGCCGCGTTCTTTGCAGTTTGCATACCATTTTTTTACGATGCGTTCAAACTCTTTCTTTGACCGAAATTTACCACTCATGGCTCGCCGAAGCACATCGGATTCTGCCAATGTAAGCCCAGCAAAATGATGTGCTACTTTGATTACGTCTTCTTGGTACACCATCACGCCGTACGTTTCTTGCAGGAGTTCTTCCATTTTAGGGTGGATGTATTTTATCTCGGCGGGGTTGTGGTGTCGTTTGATATATTCGCCCATCATGCCACTAGCCGATACACCGGGGCGTATAATAGAGCTGGCTGCCACTAGGGTGAGGTAATTGTCGCAGCGGAGCTTCCATATTAGTTGCCTCATGGCCGGTGACTCCACATAAAACGCCCCCATGGTTTCGTGTTCTACCAGCTGCCGCCGTATTTCTGGGTCTTTTTTGAAGTTTTGTATGGCATGAATATCTATGTTGATGTTGTGGTTTTCTTTTACAATATCTACGCAGGTTTTTATATGTCCAAGCCCTCGCTGGCTAAGCACGTCAAATTTGGCGAAGCCAATGTCTTCGGCTACATACATATCAAATTGGCAAATAGGAAAGCCTTTGGGCATGGGTTGCAATGCCGAGTAATGTGCCAATGGCTCTTCACTTATAAGCATACCGCCCGCATGTATGGATAGATGCTCGGGGAAGTCGACCATCAGGGGGGCGTATTTGAATATATACTGTGTGTGCTCGTTGCTGTGGTTTGCAGTGGGGCTGTTGATGAGTTCGTCTATTTCGGGTTTGGGTAAGC
>JANNWE010000196.1:0-8129 GCA_031414675.1 Cytophagaceae bacterium | reverse complement strand
TAGTCATTTCTTTCAAAGAATATTCTTTGTTGATTATTTCCTTGATTATAAACATGATAAATAGTGTTTTTGTAAAATTGCATGATTGATTTAATATTTTCCCAAAATTAAAAAAATCTGAAATTAAATTATATTTATTTTAAAAAAAAATGGAAATTAAGGTAAAGAACGTTTAATTAAGTAAATATTATTGCTTTTCAGGTCCGGCTATTGTGTGACCACTTGGCTTAAAAGCTTGTTGATGAATTATCACTTCCTTTTTTCAGGTCCGACTGGCGTCTGACCGGCTTGGGATAAAAACTTGTTGGGGAATAATCATTTCCTTTTCGGGTCCGACTTTCGTCTGACCGGCTTGGGATAAAAACTTGTTGAGGAATAATCATTTCCTTTTCGGGTCAGACAGTCGTCTGTCCAGGTTGGCCGAAAAACTTTTTGAGGAATTTTCATTTCTTTTTCAGGTCCGACTGTCGTCTGACAGGCTTGGGATAAAAACTTGTTGAGGAATAATCATTTCCTTTTTTCAGGTCCGACTGGCGTCTGACCGCGTGAGGTTTTTCAGGTCCGACTGGCGTCTGACCGCGGTGGGCTTTTTTCAAGTCCGATGGTCGTCTGACCGCGTGGGGTTTTTCAGGTCCGAGTGGCGTCTGACCGCGGTGGGCTTTTTTCAGGTCCGACTGTCTTCTGACTAGATGGGTTATTTTCAGGTCCGACTATCGTCTGACCGCTTGGCTTAAAAGCTTGTTGAGGAATTCTCTCTTCCTTTTTTCAGGTCCGACTTTCGTCTGACCGCTTGGCTAAACCTATTGACAAAATTTTTAGGAATTCGTATTAATTTCTGAAAACTTCTGTTCCTTTATTTTTTCTTGTAGTTTAATTATCCCACCTAAAAGTGCCTCAGGCCTTGGTGGGCAGCCTGGCACATAAACATCTACTGGTATTATTCTATCTACCCCTTTTACCACATGGTAGCCATGTTCCCAATATGGCCCTCCACAATTAGCACATGACCCCATAGAAATTACATATTTTGGGTCAGCCATTTGTTCATAAAGCCTTTTAATTCTATCTGCCATTTTAAAAGTAACTGTTCCAGAAATTATCATCAGGTCTGATTGTCTTGGAGAATTTCTAGGGAATATTCCAAATCTTTCTAAATCATAATTAGATGCAAAAGTAGCCATCATTTCAATTGCACAGCAAGCTAGTCCGAAGCCCAGAGGCCAAAGAGAATTAGCTCTTGCCCAGTTGGTTATCTCATCTAAAGAAGTTAAAATAACTTCACTTTCTCCTGTTTTAATATGCTGATGTGCTTCTAAACTTTCAAAATTCATGAATATTTTTCGTTTATTTTTTGATATAAATCTTTAGGAACAACTGACTTAAAATCAGTTTCCTTTTGATTGGGTCTAATCCACTCTAAATGCCCTTGAAGCCAAGCATAAAGCAAGCCCAAAGCTAATATAAATACAAAAATAGCCATTTCGATTCCTGCATAAAGTGCCCAAACACCTTTTGTTTCGGTCACCAATGCTTTATCGCCAAAAACAGTAGCCCAAGGAAACAAAATCACCAATTCTACATCAAAAAGTATAAAGATTAAAGCTACAATATAAAATCGAATGTTAAATGAAACATGAGCCGTACCAATAGTTTCTTCCCCAGATTCATAAATGGCATTTTTTTCGATATTTGGATGCGAAGGTCTCAACAATTTAGCAATACCTAAAAAAACAACGACAAATAGGAGTGCTGATATGAAAAATAAAAGTACAAATCCAAATTGTGAAATCATGTGATCTAATTTTTATATTTTAAAACCAAATGGTATTATATTACTTTAACATTAAGATTTTCTAAAGTTTTAGATTTAATACCCATTTATTATAAGCGTCTTCATATAAATTTTTCAATAAAGAATTAGGTTCAATTACTCTTAATAACTTTAAGCCTTCCATAGCTTCTTTTATTGAGCTAAAGATTCCAGCTCCAATCCCTCCTCCCAAAGCCGCACCTTTTGCACCATTGGTATCATACATTTCTACAGGCACTTGCGTAACATTTACCAGTGCATCTGTAAAAATAGGACTTAAAAACATATTGGCCTCTCCCGCTCGAATTACGCTAGGCTTCACCCCTAAATTTTGCATTAAATCAAAACCATACTTTAAAGAAAAGGCTATTCCTTCTTGAGACGCTCTGAAAATATGAGCTTGAAAATGTGTATTAAAATCTAAATTTAAAAATTGTCCACCAAATATCTTATTTTGAAGCATTCGTTCTGCTCCATTTCCAAATGGCAAAACAACCAAGCCCTCTGACCCAATAGGAACAGTTGCAGCTTTTTTATTCATTTCAATATAGTCTAAACCGCCAGAAATGGTATCTTTTATCCAACGATTTAAGATTCCTGTTCCATTAATGCACAACAAAATGCCAATTCTTGTTTCATTATTCATTTGATGATTTACGTGTGCAAATGAATTGATTCTTGAAAGTGGGTCGCACGCTACTTGGTCACTAACTGCATACACAACTCCTGAAGTGCCTGCGGTGGCGGCAATCTCACCAGGATTTACCACATTTAATGAAAAAGCATTATTTGGCTGATCTCCAGCTTTATAAGAAACGCATATGCCTTTTTTTAAGCCCAATTGCTCTGAAATAGGAGAACTTAAAACGCCGTGATTAGAAAAAACTGGTTGGATAGTAGGAATAAGTGAATAATTAAATCCATAAACTTCCATTAAATCTTTTGAAAGTGTATTATCCTTAAAATCCCAAAAAACTCCTTCTGATAGACCAGAATTAGAAATGGTTATTTCACCCGTCATTTTCATTGCGATATAATCGCCTGGAAGCATTATTTTGTCGCATTTTTTAAAAAGCTCGGGTTCGTTTTTCTTTACCCATGCCAATTTTGATGCCGTAAAATTACCGGGAGAATTCAATAAATGTTGTAAGGCTTTTTCTTTTCCAATATTCTGAAACGCCTCCTCCCCTATTTCAACTGCTCGGCTATCACACCAAATAATAGATGGACGCAAAACATTTTGGCGTTTATCCACCATTACCAAGCCATGCATTTGATAAGAAATACCAATGGAAAGTATATCAAGAGGATTATATTTGCCAGAACTATTTATTTTTTTTAATACTTCTAAGGTATTTTCCCACCACATTTCGGGGTCTTGTTCGGCCCATCCAGGTTGAGGAGATGAAATAATGGACTCTACATCTGGATAGCTTTCCGACGCAATTTCTTGTCTTGTTTGAACATCTACGACTGATGCTTTGATGGATGATGTGCCAATATCTATTCCTAATAAATACATTTCTGTTATCGGTTATCTGTTTTCTGTTGTCGGTTATCCCTTTTCGGTTTTCGGTTAGCTGTTTTTTTGGGTTATCCGGTTGCTGTTTTCGGTTATCCGTTTTCTGTTAACTGTTATCTTTTGTCGGTTACCAGTGTACCTATTTTAGGCATTGACAGTTTTTGGTTATATTCTATTTTATTTCTTTTTTCAAGTTCACTTAATTTTGACAACCAATTTTCAATTAAGTTTCAGAATTTTTTCTGATATCTTATGGCTTAATTCGGAAATTGAGATTTATCTAGACCTGGAATTATTTTTAATGCATTTTTATAATATACTTTTTTCAAAACATTGTCAGATAAACCCATCCCATACATCGGCCAAAATGCGTGATACTTTTTATGATATTGAAAATATTCATCTTCCGTCTCTAAAACCCTAAAATAAGTGGCATACTCAGATGGAACCCAAGCATCTTTTCCAAACAAGATTCGATCTTGAAATTTAGTAAAAAACTTATTTGAAGTTCTAGGTTGACGGCCTAGCTCCGATATAACCGCTCCAATTTCCACATACATATTTGGCATAGCAGTTAAAAGGCTATCCAATTTTCCTAAATTATTGGGATACCAACCCATATGAGCACTTATAAAATTGGTTTTTTTATGCTTCCTTATTATATTATGTTGCTGCTCAATAATTTGCTGAAAACTAAAATCTCCTTTTTCTATATCTTTCTTTCTTCCAGGATGTGTTTTTAATTCTAACCAACGCTCATTATACTGATTCAATGGATCCCAAAATGAAGCAGGGTCTGCAGAATGTATAATTACCGGAATTCCCAGCTCCCCAGCTTTTGCCCATACTGCATCTATTCTTGGGTCATCTACCCTTACCAATGATCCATCTTTATTTTTAACGCTAAAACCTAAGTTTTTGTAAATTTTCAATCCAACCGCACCTCTAATTTTTACATCTTCCTCTAACAATTGTGCACTTCGCTCCGACCAACCTTGCTCATTTATGCTATTAAAATCTACATTGGTAAAAGTTGCAAACCTTTTTGGATGAATATTAGCACTTTTGATATTTGAAACTAATAAATCTGTAGATTTCTTTACATCGCTTGTCCACCCTCTCCCACTTAAATTAACTAATATTCCCATATTAATTTTGTTCATATCAATTAATAATTTTTCGACATTCTCTGGGCTTTCTCCCATCGAATATTGATGATTGTGAACATCTATAAATGGAAATTTTGAGCGAGTTTTTGGGTTTTTGTCAACAACAAGTGTAGATTTAGGATCATATTCTTCGAAAGTTAATGAGCCTTTATTATCTCCAATAGTAATTTGTTGACTAAAAACACTTTGACAAAAAATAAATGAAAGGGCAACTAAAATAAATTTCATAATAGGTTGATTTTTAATAAATTAATTTGAATATTAGAACTAGAAAATATAGCATAAATTGGTTAATCTTTTAAATAAATAATACAAACTGCATGCGCCTCAAGGCCTTCTTTTTTACCAACAAAACCCATAGTTTCAGAAGTTGTGGCTTTAATTGAAACTTGGTCGTGTGAAATTCCTAAACTTTTAGCGATAGCATTTTTCATTTCTGGTACATATTTACCAATCTTAGGTTCCTCTAAGATAAGTGTGGCATCAATATTTCCAACCAAATAGCCTTTGTCGGCTAGCATACCCCCTACCTTCTTCAAAAGAATCTTGCTATCAATTCCTTTCCATTGATCATCTGTATTTTTGAAATGCTTCCCTATATCGCCTAAGGCAGCCGCCCCTAAAAGTGCATCGCAAATAGCATGAAGCAAAACGTCGGCATCAGAATGACCCACTGAACCTACATGGTGCGGTATTTTGATTCCACCCAAACTTAGTTCGTATCCTTCTGCTAACTGATGCACATCATAACCGTGCCCTATCCTTAAATTCATATATTTACATTATGATGTAAAGTTAGGTAAAAATAATAAATTTGCAGAACCAAAAAAGCAAAAGCAAAAAAACCTTATGATTCATTACGAACATTTCCTACTCGACAATGGCTTAAACGTGTATGTGCATGAAGACCATACCAGCCCCATGGCGGCTTTTAATTTATGCTATAATGTTGGATCTAGAGATGAGAATGAAGATAAAACTGGTTTTGCTCATTTATTTGAACATCTTATGTTTGGTGGCTCGGCAAATATTCCCAAATTCGATGAGCCCATCCAAAAGGTTGGAGGAGAAAACAATGCCTTTACATCTCCAGATATTACTAATTATTATATGACGCTTCCGGCAGTGAATATTGAAACTGCCTTTTGGTTAGAATCTGATAGAATGCAAAGCCTCTCTTTTGACCCAAAGGTATTGGAGGTGCAAAAAAATGTGGTTATTGAGGAGTTTAAACAACGGTATTTAAACCAACCGTATGGAGACGTTTGGTTAAAACTGAGGCCATTGGCTTATCAGAAACATTCCTATAAATGGGCAACAATAGGAAAAGATATTTCACATATTGAAAATGCCACAATGGAGGATGTTAAATCTTTTTTTTATGCAAATTACTTACCAAACAATGCCACTTTGGTGGTTGGGGGGAAAGTAAATGTAAGTCAAATAAAACAATTGGCAGAAAAATGGTTTGGTCCAATAAAAGCAGGAAATAAAAACCAAAGAAATTTACCGCAAGAAGTAAAACAAACCGCCCCGAGGTTTTTAGAAACAGCCGCAAAAGTGCCTCTTGACGCTATTTACAAAACGTACCATATGCAAGGAAAGCACCAAAACGGTTTTTTTGCTGCCGACCTTATGAGTGATATTTTAGGAAGAGGGAAATCAGCACGTTTTCACCAAAAATTGGTAAAAGAACAAAAACTTTTTAATTCTATCTCTGCCTATGTTACCTCATCATTAGACCCGGGTCTTTTTGTAGTAAGTGGTAATTTAAATAAAGGTGTGCTTTTAGAAGATGCAAATTTGGCTGTAGAAAATGTATTGGAAGAACTAAAAACCAATACATTACAAGAATCAGAATTGGAAAAAGTTAAAAACCAAGCCTATTCCACTCATGCATTTGGAGAAGTGGAGCTTTTAAGTAGGGTAATGAACTTGGCATTTGCTGCCAATGCAGGGAATGCCGAATGGTGTAACGAGGATTTACAAAAATTGGCAGAAGTTTCTACCGAAGACGTTTTAAATCAAAGTAAAACCATTTTAGATAAAAACAATTGTAGTACTATGTTTTATAGAAGTGAGAATTAAGTGATAAAACTTTTAATTTAAACGGTAAATTTTCCACGAGCTTTGATTTCTTTTTGCCAGATTTTCCATCACAAAAATGCGTATTCAGTGTATAAAAAATATATCTCTTGGACATGATGAGATTATAAGATTGACTTAAAATTCAAATCAGATTGTTTCTCCAAACGTAATCAATCAATTCGGCAGAAGTTCTTGTGCTTGTTTTCTTCCGGAGATTTCGTTTGTGATTTTCTACCGTATGGTAAGAAAGAAATAGACTTTCAGCTATTTGAGGCGAATTTTGACCTCTTGCCATTAGTTGTAAAATTTCTAATTCTCTTTTTGAGATTTGAGGTAAATTAAGTTTAATTAAATTTTTATTATCAACCTGTGTTGCAAAAATAATATTTTCATTGTTGGAAGAATCCATCATAGTCAACATCCTAGAAAAAGACTTCGACAGATGTGACAAATCGGTAATTAAAATAAATGTGCTCAAAATTTTGCCTTTTTCATCATACATTTTTCTAGGAAATTGAATCAAAACCCAGCGGTACTTATTCATACAATCAAACATTCTAATATAGATATTGATTTGAATCATTTCAGCTTTTTCTCTAGCTGCATTTTGAGTCACTTCCATACTAAGAGCAAAAGAAGCAACTGCAAATTCACGATCATCTGGATGCATATTTTGAAGCCAAAATGTAAAATCTTGGTTTAACCACTCCGAATGGCCAAAAGGAGTCATATGAGATATATTGGGGCTACAAGCACCTACTTTCATTTCAGATTGGTCGGGAATCAACCAAAAATGCGGACCAATAGTGTACTTTTTTGCAATTTCTATATCATTTTTAAAAAAATCAAGGCATTGATTCTCAGTAAGTTTAAGGCTTCTTGTTGCCAAATTTTTAAACTCAGAAACAGTAACAGGTTTTAAGTCCATAAATTAAAATGGAATATTTTCGGAAGATTAATGAAATATAAAAATACAAAAAAAATGACAGATATCTGTCATTTCATATCAAAATTCTAAATCCGAACTTTGAATATTGATTGAATAAAAACCAAAAAACAAATATATCCTCAAATTTAAGGATACGGAATACCCAAATTGTAGGATTTTAAACCATTCAATAAAATAAAACCTTTGTGTATAATTTTCTCTCCCCAAAAAAAATCATGAAAAACTTCGTCAAAATCTTAATTTTCAGCCTTTTCGCTATTAACTCTTACGCTCAACAAGCCACAGAGATTGACTCAAAAAGTGTGAAGCTGCCAAGGTATGCAGACTTGACGGCTATACAAGCTGCTATTCCAACAGCTCAACAGGGCATGATGGTGTATAATATTGGTACTGCTTCATTTTGGTATTTTAACGGGACTGTTTGGACGAACATTTTAGGAAGTGGTGGCTCTAATTGGACAGTTGTAGATGACAATATTTTTATAAAGTCTTTTGTAGGCATAAATAATACAACGCCAAAAACAGATTTGCATGTTGGCATAAGAGACCCAATTAGCAATCAGCTTAAAGGTATAATTAGGTCAGAAGGTG
>JANNWE010000195.1:0-1542 GCA_031414675.1 Cytophagaceae bacterium | reverse complement strand
CCAAACGTAACTATAGATGCTATTCGAGTGGCATTAGACAAAGAAAGTATTTTTAGTACACCAATAGAAAAGGGTATTATGTGGGAAAATTATAAAGCCACAGTTTTTCCATCCACTACCGTTGGGAAACCCTCTGGTACTATTTCTCTTGTAATTGGTGCAAGAAAAGGGCTTACCAATACTGATACAATCGTTATAACTCCTCCGGAAGGCTTTGAACTTGTAAAAAGTGTAGGGCAAAACAATTTTAACTATTTACAACAAGAAAAAAGGGTAGGTACAAACACGGATGATATATTAGTAACCTATAGGCTTGCCGCCCCAAAGCCAGGTTTTTTTAAGGGTAAAGTACGATTAGAAATTAAAGGAGCCGAGCCATTAACAGCAAATGTGGAAGGACTAGTAGAAGATACCCTAAAAGTAAGAAACATAGCCGCTATTAAAAGATTGCCCTCCAGAGCTAATGTTACCGTAAATGGCAGAGTAACAGCGACAACTATAAATGATTTGATTTATGTGGAGGATGCTTCTGGTGGTATTCCCATTTCTACTTTTAGAGGATTTTTTGAAGACCCGAAAAAGACGTTACCCAAGGTAGTAATTGGCGATTCTATCCAAGTTAGAGCCTTTATGAGTAGTAGATCTACACAAATTCAATTAGACTCTATCACAGATTTTATAATAATAAATTCCGCAAAAAAAATAGTAGTGCCAAAACCCATAAGCATAGAAAATATTGGAAATTCTGAGGGTAATTTAGTGACTATCCCAAATGTAAGTTTTATTGATAAAAAGTTTGTGTTTTTGCCGAATACCAATTACAGTTTAAGCCCAAATGCCATAGTTAGAATTTGGTCAAATACTGATTTGCCCGGTAAAACTAAACCCCAAGGAAATGTAAGTATTACTGGGGTAATAGGGCGTTTCAATGGGACTTATCAAATTTATCCTAGATTTAAAGAGGATGTGCCGGGTTCTTCGGTTTTGATTAATTCCAACCCTAACATAGCACTAGACAAAACTTTTGACATAAGTACCTGGAATGTAAATTGGTTTGGAAGTTTACTAAATGGTCCTAAAGAGGAAGCACTCCAACAAGATAATGTGAAAAGAGTTTTGGATTCATTAAAATCTGATATTTATGTTTTAGAGGAAGTTTCTAATCCAAGTGCTTTTAATAATTTGGTATTAAAGATGAATGGTTACAAAGGGGTATGTTCCTCCGCTATTTCGGCCGGAGGCTTAGCGGATGATGCTCAAAGGGTATGCTTTCTATATCGAGAGAGTGTTGTTACTTCAGTTTCAAGTAGACCGCTTTTAAAAAACACAGTTCCCATAGCCAGTTATCCTGAAGGCTTTGACCGTTTTTGGGCTAGCGGAAGACTTCCATTTTTATTTGTTTGTGATGCCACTGTAAATGGCGTTAAAAGACGTTTAAACATAGTGGGCCTGCATGCACGGGCCAATACAGCATCTGCAATTGCAGATAGAGAACGGATTTTTTCTCAGAGAAAAATCGATGTGGAAGTATTGAAGGATTCA
>JANNWE010000194.1:0-2200 GCA_031414675.1 Cytophagaceae bacterium | reverse complement strand
GGTTTTGGCAGTCAGATAAACTTTTACGCATTAATTCTTGCGGATATTTAGGAACTCCTAACGTGACATCTTCAAAAAAACAAATTATTGCGGGAGAAAAGATTGAATTAAGGGCCGAAGGATGTTCTAATGTTTTTTGGATTTGGAATGAAGAAGGCAAAGCAATACAAACCCAAAATGTTTTAAATAGTAATAAGTTATTAGTTACACCAAAATTAAGTACAACCTACAGGGCAAAATGTGTTGATAACGAATGTTTTAGCGATTTTAGTAATCTTATTGAAACTAATGTTATTTCATTAATTTTGACAAGTGCTGACAAAAAGAAATATTGTACAAACGAAAAAGTTGTGTTAAATCTTGTTTTAAATGGAAAGTATGATACAAAAAATGAGCTTTCCGCTCTTTTTTATAATTCTAAAGGTAGTTATGTTTCCAATGTAAGTTTATCCGAAGGTAAATACCAAACTTCAGTTCCCAAAAATAGCCTTAATGGTTTTTATTGGTTAAAACTAAGAACATCAAACCCTGAAATTATTTCTTCAGACTCAATTGAGGTTGCTATTTTTCAAACCCCAACTGTAAAACAAGTATCAGGGGTTTCAGAAATGTATTTGTTAGATTCTACCAAAATTGCAATTAGTTTTACTGGAAGCCCTCCATTTAAATTTAAGTTTGGAGGAGAAAGTATAGTTGCTAATACGCCGTTAATCAATCGAAATTTTTACCCAAGTGTTCCAAAAATATATAATTTTGTAGTTTCTGATTTATCAGATGCCAATTGTCCTGCTGACATTTTATCTAGCAATGAAATTAACATTAAGGTTTCCATACAACTCAAATATTTAGCCTTTTGGGTGCTATCTTTTCCTAATCCAGTGAAAGATGATTTAAATTTAAATGTATATAATAAACCAGGTGAAAAGCTATTTGTTGAATTATATAATTTACAAGGGGAAAGAGTATTTATTAAGGATTTCCCGATTGTTAGTTATTTAGATAACTATCGAATTGACCTAAGATATGTATCATCAGGTATTTATTTTTTAAAAATTAATACAGGAAAAAGACAAGAAGTGAGGAAGATTGTTAAGATTTAAATAGTAAAGAATTAAAAAAAAACTTTTTAATTAGTTTAATAAGTGAATTCCGTATTTTTGTAAACACATATGTACAAAAACCTCTTCAGAAATATTAAAACCCGAGACAATTTCGGAGTAGTTGGAAGATAATTCATCGTCCCAAATCAATAATATTCTAATTTTTCAGTCCATTTTTTAAACTTTCTTTCAGTTTAAAATTTGTGATATTACTATTTTAAATCTCTTATATGAATACAATAATTGAACCTTTCAGAATTAAGGCCGTTGAGCCTATTCATTTTACTACCGAAAGCCAAAGACAAGAAAAGCTTCAGGCAGCAGGGCACAATCTTTTTGGATTAAAAGCAGAAGACGTAATTATAGATTTATTGACAGATAGCGGAACTTCGGCAATGAGTGCTATGCAATGGGCAGGCATTATGAATGGCGATGAAAGTTATGCAGGCTCGCGTAGTTTTTACCGTTTCGAGGAAACCATCAAAAAAATTACAGGCTTTGAATTTGTGATTCCTACCCATCAAGGTAGAGCAGCAGAAAAAATCTTATTCTCAATTTTAGGAGGCGAAGGGGTGATAATTCCCAACAACACCCATTTTGACACCACCAGAGCCAACATAGAATTTAGTGGTGCCCAAGCCATAGATTTGCTCAATGAAAATGGTAAAATTCCAGATTTCATAGCTGACTTTAAAGGAAACATGGACACCGAAAAACTGCAAACTTTTTTGGACGAAAATGCCCCGAATGTTCCTATTGTTATGCTGACAATTACAAACAATTCAGGCGGTGGCCAACCTGTTTCTATGCAAAACATCCGTGAGGTGAGTGCAATTTGTAAATCATTCGGTATCCCGCTGTTTTTAGATGCATGTAGATTTGCTGAAAATGCTTATTTTATTAAAATTCGTGAAAAAGGCTACGACTCAAAAAGTATTTTAGGAATATGCCAAGAAATGTTTAGTTATGCTGATGGCATGACTATGAGTGCTAAAAAAGACGCTTTGGTAAATATTGGTGGCTTTTTAGCATTGAATGATGGAGAGTTAGCGCAAAAATGTAGGAATGTATTAGTGGTTACAGAAGGATTTCCAACCTAT
>JANNWE010000193.1:0-2184 GCA_031414675.1 Cytophagaceae bacterium | reverse complement strand
CGTAATTGAAAAAATAATTAGTATCAAATTTAAAAACGACAATAGCATAAAATCTAAATCATTTACCACTTTTAGTACACATCATGGACCCATTATGGCAAAAAGAGGGGAGGAATGGCTAAGTTTAAAATCTTATAATCGTTCAGAAGTGGGTTTAAAACAAAGTTGGATTCGAACAAAAGCTAAAGGATTGGAAGATTATAAAAGAGCAATGGACTTAAAAGCCAATACCTCTAACAATACGGTTTTTGCAGACAATAAAGGAAATATTGCCTATTGGCATGGTAACTATATGCCTATACGTAATCCACAATTAAATTGGTCAAAAGCACAAGATGGAAGTATTAAAGCCACTGAATATCAAGGTCTTCATTCTGTTGATGAAATTGTACACGTGTATAATCCTATAAATGGTTGGTTACAAAATTGTAACTCAACACCGTTTACTGCAGCTGGAGAAAATAGTCCATACAAACTATCTTATCCACCCTATATGGCTCCTGATGGAGAAAACTTTAGAGGTATAAATGCCGTTAGGCTTTTGAAAGGTGCCAAGGAAATGGATATAGATAAATTAATAAAATTGGGTTATGATAACTATTTGCCTGCATTTGAAATATTGATTCCAGGTTTAGTATTATCCGCTAAAAATAATGAAAATGCGGACTTAAAAGAGGCAATCGCATACTTAGCAAAATGGGATTATAGAGTGAATGAAAATTCGGTAGAAGCCACTTTAGCAATTGAATGGGCTCAGAAATTAAGTGCTTCTATTAGGAAAATTTATGTAGATGAAGGGGAGTCTGATCAAATTCAAAACACAAAGATGTTTGTTCAGAAAGCCACAGCAGACGAATTGTTAAAACCTTTTGAAGAAGTAATTTACAAATTGAAAAATAATTTTGGCACTTGGAAAGTAGCATGGGGAGATATAAATAGATTTCAAAGATTAAATAACCACATGCCTTCTGAATTTGATGATGCTTCCCCAAGTTTAGCAGTTGGAAATGCCTCAGCCCTTTGGGGATGTTTGCCTTCTTTTAATAGTAGTTATTATAAAGGTTCAAAAAAACGCTATGGCTATAGTGGAAACAGTTTTGTTTGCGCAGTTGAATTTGGAGAAAAAGTAAAGGCCAAATCCATTTTGGCAGGTGGCAATAGTGGAGATGTAAACTCCAAATATTTCAATAATCAGGGTGAAATGTTTACCAAAGGGAAGTTTAAAGATGTATTTTTTTATGATGAAGATATTAAAAAAAATGCCTTAAAGACGTATAATCCTTGAGAATGATACTTTTTATGATAGAATAAATGAGTAAAAATTTTAGTAAACAGATATTCCTATTTTTTGATTTTTAGAATCACTTTTTTTTAGTTACCAATGGAAATTGTAAAAAAGATAAACTTTTTTGTCTTTTTATATTTACTATCGACTTGCAGTTTTGGTCAATTAATAATTGCTAGTAAGACTTTAGTTTGTCCCAATGAACCTACTGTTTTAAAAATAAATGATAATGCTTTACAAGAAGATAAGTTTTGTGTAACTAAAATAGGCGAAAGGTTTGGATTGCATTATTTTAAAACATGCAAACAAGTTACGGTAGAAGAAGCCATCTTAATGGCCAAAATAATGAATGGCTTTTTGGCAACAGCAAATGATGATAGTAAAAATGATTATCTCTTCAATCGTTTACCAAATGATATTCATTGGATTGGCTATTTTCAAAATCCAAAATCAAAAAGTTTCAAAGATCCACCAGACCCAAACTCTGGGTTTGAATGGATGAGTAAAGAGCCACTTTCTAAACCCTATTGGGTAGAAGGAGAACCAAATAATTATGAAGATGTCTCGCCAGGAAGATATGTTATTCAAGGGTGCAGAAGAGATCCAAGATGGTGCGACGAAAATGGGGAAAAGAGATATGTGGGTTTAATTGAGAGTAAATCTGCAGATATACCCGTAATAAATGCCCCAAGAATATTGTGGGAAACAGGTGAAACCACCCAAAGCATTACTGTTAGGCCGCCAAAATCTCGATATTATAGCGTAACTATTTTTTATAACACCCGCTCTATAACAGATTCAATTTTAATAGAAACCCCTGAAATAAATGCTCAATTTTCAAAACCAGGTGGATGTAACCCTTATAAATGGAAACCTGAGCTCATCTCTAATGCAACATT
>JANNWE010000192.1:0-1741 GCA_031414675.1 Cytophagaceae bacterium | reverse complement strand
TAAAAATGATTTTATTAAAGGAATAAGAGAAAATAAAGCTACACTTGAACCCATTGAAGTGGGACATAGAACTGTTTCCATTGCTCAAATAGGCTTGATTGCGTGTCAGACTCAAGAAAAATTAAAATGGAATCCTGATAAAGAACTATTTGAAGGAAATAATGCTGCTAATGCTTTATTAGCTGCACCTTTGGCTCGAAAAGAATGGAATGTATAATTAAACGCTTATGAAAAAACTATTTGTTTTCGTACTACTAGCTTTGTTTACCAAAATTAGTATTGCTCAAAAAGTCAAAAACGAGTTTTTTGCTTTTCACAACATTATTCGCGGTGATTCTGTATATAATACGTTTGATAAACAAGTAGAGTTAATCAAAAATGCTGGATTTGATGCCATTGAAATTAATCAGATAGATAGTTTTGAAGGAATGAAGGCAGCCCTAGACAAACACCAATTCAAAGGAGCCTATTTTTATGTCAAAATAAAATTAGAACAGCCTTATCTAGACCAAAGGTTGGAGGGTTATATACGACAATTAAAAGGATCAAAAACCATAATTGCCCCCTATATCGTAAGCGAATCAAAAAAATTTAGCCCTTCTTCACATAATGCCGATACGCTCGTCATACGGCTAATTAAACAAATAGCGCAATGGTCAAAAAAATCAGACTTGCAAGTGGCTATTTATCCTCATCTCGGCTTTTATGTAGAACGAACTGATCATGCTTTGGCACTCGTAAAGGAGATAAATATGAAAAACGTTGGAATGTCTTTCAATCTTTGTCATTGGCTTGCCACTACTTCATCAAACGAGCGTCTTGAGCTCAAAGAACATCTAAAAACGCTCTTTCCTTATTTAAAAATGATCTCTATCTCTGGTGCAAATTACCTTGTTACCAAACAAAAAAACATTTGGGATGATTATATTTTGCCCCTCGGCCAAGGGAGTTTTGACACGTTCAATTTGGTGAAATTCATGGTAAAAGATTTGAAGTATAAAAATCCAATAGGTGTGCAATGCTATAATATTAAAGGCAGTAAAACTGAATTAATAAATAGCACAATTCAAGCTTGGAATGCCATGAATGACCAATTATACCAACATAAATAACTTTTGCAATAGAACAACTACAAGCATATGATTAAGATGGATACGTATTTGCTCTTGCTATGAATGAAATGAAAATAAATGTTTTAAACTTTTTGAATTGTGGTGAATATTTTAAACTAATTGAACATATTTATGAAATATTCAAATTTAAAACTATCCTATTATTGTTAAAAATATAAAGTATGCGTATAGATTCCCATCAGCATTTTTGGAATTACGACCCGGCAAAGCACGTTTGGATGAACGAAAAAATGGTTGTTTTAAAAAAAGATTTCCTTCCCTCCGATTTAGAGCCCTTATTGAAAAAATGTAACCTAGATGCTTGTGTGGCCGTTCAAGCCAATCAAGCGGAAGTGGAGAATGACTTTTTATTGGATTTAGCCAATCAAAATGATATGATCAAAGGTATTGTGGGATGGGTGGATTTGAAATCTGAAAATCTTCCGGAAAGATTGGAATATTATAGCCAAATTTCGAAAATGAAAGGCTTCCGTCATGTAATTCACGACGAACCCGATTTGGACTTTATGTTACAACCTTCGTTTATGAAAGGAGTTTCAGAATTAAAAACATATGGCTTTACCTATGACATTTTGATTTTTGCAGCCCATCTTCCCAATACCCTAAAA
>JANNWE010000191.1:0-3371 GCA_031414675.1 Cytophagaceae bacterium | reverse complement strand
TTACTCCAGGAATAAAGCCTGCAAGATATGGTTATGGTTGGTTTAATCAAAATTTTAGATATTCACCAACGGATAGTATTACCGCAAATTATCATTTAGGAACTACAGAAGGGTTTAATGCATTTATGATTAGAATTCCAGAAACCAATAGCATGGCGGTAATTTTATGTAATAGTGCCACTACCGATTACTCAGGAATTATTAGAAACTTGTTGAAAGTACTCTATAATAAGCCGGTAGTATTAAAAAGACCTGTTCATAAGGAAATGGAAAATATAATTGCATCAGTTGATGCTGAAAAAGCAGTAATTGCCTATAAGGAAATGAAAATTGATACGGCTCATTATTATGTAGATTGGGTACAAATGTATTATCTAGGTGAGAAACTTTTAAACTTAAAAAGATTTGAAGATGCAAGAATCATTGCAGAGAATAATGTGAAAGAATTTCCAGAAAGAGATTTAATCGCACTTTCAATGGCAAATATTTATTTAGCTTTAAATATGAAAGTAGAAGCCATAAAATTTTACAAAAAAACGATACAACTTAATCCTACAAGTGATGAGGCGAAAAATAGATTAAAAGAATTAGAACCAAACTAAAAAAGGCTTTGTATAACATTGATATTGCCAAATGTGGGGCTTGTAATTGAAACAAGCAGTAACGGTAATTCTGTGGAATGGTGGTTCGCGCTTGACCAATAAAGCCCAGCTACAGTTCTAAAAGGAAAAGAAATCATCAACTCTACAGCAAAATTTCAACAATAATTTTTTAATTTAGCTAAAGTATGGAGCAGAAAGATTCCGATAGCTATCGAGATGGAGCATTAGTTTTAACTTTATCAAAATATTATCAATCAGTAGCGGTTGGGCCTTTGCGGAATTCTAATTCCCAAGATTCGTAAAGCCTAGCTGGTTTTCAGCAATGTAAGAACACCAAACAATTACCACAGAAATGAACAAAGAAATTATAACCTACAATAACAAACAAACTTTGGCCGACAAAGAAATTTGCGACCAACTCGCTACTATTATTGACAAAGAAATGACCGAAGCAGAAAATAAAATTTGGCATGCTCACCCAGTTTGGTTTTTAGACGAAAACCCTATTGTGGGATATAGCAAACAAAAAGCAGGTATCAGACTTATGTTTTGGAGTGGAGCAGACTTTGATGAAGAAAAATTAAGCGTAAGGGGCAAAAAATTTAAAGATGCATCAATTTTCTTCAACAAAATTTCAGAAATTAATGAAAATGATTTGAAGCTTTGGCTTAAAAAATCAAGAGAAATTCAGTGGGACTATAAAAACATAGTGAAAAGAAAAGGACAATTAGAAAAAATAAACTTACAAAATACTTAATGCATATTAAAAAACTGCAATTTTTCGTAGAAATAAATGCCCCGATAATATGGTTAAAGCTACAAGTGTGACTGGACGTTATTTTCATCTGCTACAGTTCGCTTTCTGCAGCGGTTTCGTCTGAAGGAATTCTCTTGGAAAAGAATTGAAAAAAGATGTTTTAATTAAAGGTCAAAATTGAAGCATTTTGCAACAATAAATTTGTGTATATTCTTAATAAAGAAGGAAACAAAATTCAATTGTGGAAACCTATTTACTAAAACAGATATTATACTATTTCAGATTTTCAATTAAAGTAAATTATAGATGGCAACAGAGCAGAAATTTGTAGATTTTATCATGGACCAGATTGGTTTTTCAGAGCGTATTACATACAAAAAGATGTTTGGTGAGTATGGATTGTATTTTGACAACAAATTGTTTGGCCTAGTTTGCGACAACAAGTTATTTATCAAGCCAACACAATCGGGAAAAGAATATATCATCAACATTGTGGAAGCTTCGCCATATCCCGGAGCAAAACCAAGTTTTCTGATTGAAGAAAAATTGGATGATAGAGAATGGTTGAGGAAATTGGTAAAAATTACAGTCGATGAATTACCTGAACCAAAACCTAAAAAGAAAAACAAATAAATAGATGGTCAGACAAGCAAAACCCCAAAACGCTACCAATGGGTTTTGTATAAGTTGGTCAGAAGGAATTACATCTAGCATTTGTAATTTTATTTGGCTTTTTTTTGGGCAGGACAAAAACTCGAGAGCTATCGGTTTTGGGCTTTGATTCTTAACTTAAACTACACCGGAGGCCTCGTTTATATTTTCGATCATTAGTGGCTGTATTGGGGCTGAATATTTATGCCACACCTGCAACAAAGCCCTGCAGGACGGGCTGTGAAAAAACTTAAATTCCTTACTTTTTTGGAAACTTTCGAGGTATTATTTACCCATAAAGCTTTTGGGGAGCAGTGCCATATCGATGCAGACTTTTACACTTAAAATAGTTTGGGGCTTAAAAACCTTAAAATGTGTTGTTTGATATATTAAAAATACGAATTTTAAGCTGTTTTTTAAAAAGCTTTTTAACTATATTTGTGAGGATTGTTTTTTCACAGACCGCCGTTAGGCATCAGCTTGAATATCTAATAGTTTAACTAAAAATAAATTAAAATGACAAACACAAAAGAAAACGTAGTTTGGATAACAGGAGCTTCCTCTGGTATTGGCAAAGCCATGGCTTTTGAGTGGGTAAGATTAGGATATAAAGTGGTGCTATCTGCCAGACGTAAAGAATTATTAGAAGAGATTGCTCTTGAAATTAAGAATTTGGGTGGCGAAGCATTAGTAGTTCCAGTGGATATTATGGAAGAAAAATCTATAGAAAATGCTGTTCAAAGCATAATTGAAAACTGGGGGCGTTTAGATGTTGCTGTAGCCAATGCCGGATTTGGCGTTTTTGGAAGTATAGATAAGTTGACTGCAAAAGATTGGAATAGGCAATTACAAGGTAATGTCACCGGATTAGCCCTGACGGTAAAATACGCTTTGCCACATTTGAAGCAAAACCAGGGTCGGATTGGATTAGTGGGTAGTGTTGGGGCTTATCTTCCCAATCTTAATGTTGGAGCCTATGGCGCCTCAAAAGCTGCTGTACATTCAATTGGTCTGACCATGCAGGTTGAATTAATGGGCACCGGTGTGAGTTGTACTACCATTCATCCTGGGTTTGTGGTGTCGGAGATTGCCAGAGTTGATAATGAAGGCGTGTGGCATCCTGAACGGCCAGACCCACGTCCAGCAAATTTAATGTGGACTACAGATAAAGCTGCGAAAGTTATGGTGAAAGCTATAATTCAGCGGAAAAGAAATTATATTTTCACAACCCACGGAAGAGTATTTGTTTGGTTGCAACGTTGGTTTCCTGGTTTACTGAGAACTATTGTTTCAAAAGGTCCAAAACCAGAATAAAAAGATAAGACATAATTTGACTTCTGCCAATGAAAAAGGAAAGCTGA
>JANNWE010000190.1:0-11950 GCA_031414675.1 Cytophagaceae bacterium | reverse complement strand
AAGATTTGGACAAAGTATACCGAACTTCAAACGCAAGATAAAAGAGGTATCGAATTCAGTAAACTATATAGTAATTTAGAACCTCTGACAAGAAATGCCACAAGTTACAAATTAGAATACGTGGGTATTAACTCAGCAAACCCAGACTTTAGCCCTACTTTTTATAAAGATGGCTTGGTTTTTGTATCTAGGCGCAACAACAATAACTCTATAAAAAGAGTTTTTAAATGGGATAATTCTTCTTTTCTTGATTTATACTATTTAGAAGATTTAAAATTATTAGGCAAAGAAGAAAATAATGCCTCTATTGGTTCTGGTAGCCAAAGCAACGAAACTGCAAAACCAAAGAATTCAAAAGACAAATTAGGGTCAGATTTTTATACACCCCCGACATCAAATGATGCAAATACAATTGGACATCAGGGAAGCGATTTTATAAATGGAAGTAAAAACTATGAGGAAGTATCTTTAGTAGAAGTTAAAAAATTCAATAAGAATATTAATACAAAATATCATGAAGGGCCTAGCACTTTTTTTCATGATGGATCAAAAATAATTTTCACCAGAAATGGAAATGGTGGAGGTGGTATCTTTGGACAAAAAAAAGAAGGAATAATTAGACTTAAGCTTTATTCTGCTGATAAAAAAGGCAATGATTGGACTAATATTACAGAACTGCCATTTAATTCCGATGATTTTTCTTGTGGACATCCAACTATTGATTTCAAAGATCAAATTATGTATTTCGTATCCGATATGGCAGGAGGTTATGGAGGAACAGATTTATATATGTCAAAATATGTTAACGGACAGTGGGGTAAACCGATTAATTTAGGGGGGAAAGTTAATACAATAGGGAATGAAATGTTCCCTTTTATAGATGAAAAGGGAGGCCTATATTTTTCCAGTGATAGTCATCCAGGATTAGGCGATTTAGATATTTTTTATATAAAAACCGAATTAAGCTCAGGAAAACCTTTAGGCGTCATCAGGAATGTTGGTGCACCATTAAATTCAAATAGCGACGATTTTGGAATAATTACTGACCCTAATCGAAGTGTCGGTTATTTTAGTAGCAACAGAAAAAGGGGCGGTGCTGATGATGATATTTGGAAGTTTTCAAGAATTGGTTCAATATATGGCTGCAGGGATTTAATTGTAAGTGTTTTTGACGAGGAAACAAAACTTCCTTTAGATAAATTAAAATTTGAATATCAAGTTTTTGAAACAAAAAATGGAATGGAAAATGCGATTACAAACAATTCAGGTAGCATTAAACTTTGTTTAGAAGCAGACAATGAATTTAACTTTATTTTTTCAAAAGAGGGCTATATTTCCCAAACCAGAAAATTTTCAAACCTCGAAGCCTCAGATTTTGAACCATCTTCTTTAAAAATTTATTTAAAAAAAGAGGTTAAAATTATTGAATCACCTAAAGAAGAGTTGAGTAAAAGGGAGGATAAAAAGAATAAGACCCTCATACAGAGAAGAACGAATAGTGCAAATTCAAATATTTTTAGAGGAGTTATATCTGGGGGAGAAAATGGGGAGCCCATTTCTGCTGTTAAAGTAAAATTTGTAAATAAATGCACAGGAGAAATTCAAGAAATGTATACTAAAAAAGACGGTAGCTATGAATTTAGACGAAATTTAGAATGTGATTATGAATTAATTGCACTAAAGGATAATTTTGCAAATAGTTCAGAAATAATAGAAAAAGCCATAAAAAGAACAATTTTTGGAAAAAAAATAAAGCCTACTTTTTCATTAAATTTGTTTGATACTAAGCTTTATAAAGTTGGGGATATTATTAAATTAGAAAATATTTATTATGAATCTGAATCTTTTAAAATTAGAGAAAATGCTAAAAAAGACTTAGATAAATTAGTAAATACCTTAAAGAAGTATCCAAATATGATTATTGAAGTTTCTTCTCATACTGACACACGAGGTAATGCAATAATTAATCAACAGCTATCTCAACAAAGAGCAAATGAAGTTTTTAAGTATATCACTAAAAATGGAATAAGCAAAGCAAGAGTTAAAGCCATTGGAAAAGGCGAATCGGAGCCATTAAATGCTTGCAGTGATGGCGTTCAATGTACCGAAGCCGAACATCAAAGAAACAGAAGAACCGAATTTAAGATTTTAACAATAGAAAAAATC
Organism: Cytophagaceae bacterium; assembly: GCA_031414675.1. GTDB lineage: Bacteria > Bacteroidota > Bacteroidia > Cytophagales > Spirosomataceae > Leadbetterella. Next base: position 9,784 of record JANNWE010000190.1, on the reverse strand, counting down.
TAAAATTAATACATTTTTTTTAAGTAATTCTCTATCGCAATTGGTTTAGGTAGTTTTTCAATTTCTTCCCAATCTTTAAATTCACCGCCAGTAAATTCTATATTTTGATTGGAAATTAAAATCTTATGAAAGTTAATGAATAGCCTTTGATGACTTAAAATATGCACAATTGAAAAACTTCCTAGGAGTTCAGGATTTTTAATTTCATTTAATGGTAAATAAGTGTTCAAATGTAAAAGTAAATCAAATTCATTTGTTTCAGTTTCAATTTCAAAAAAGTCATACATTTTAGCCCATATTTCTTGCTCTTTCCTTTGTTTCATCCATATTTTATTGTTTTTAATGAAAACTAGATAATTAATGTAACGATTAATAACTTTTATTTTTTTTACTTTTAGAGGAATACTTCCATAACTGCTATTTTTTCTTGCTAAACAGAGGTCATTTAAAGGGCAAATGCTGCATTTTGGTTGTTTAGGAGTACAAACCATTGCTCCTAATTCCATTAATGCTTGATTAAAATCTGCGGGATTTTCTTTGGAAATTAAATTTTTTGCAATTTCAAATAGCGTTTTTTTTGCTCTTTCTGAGTCTACAGGTTCTTTAAACTCAAAAAAACGCGATAGCACTCTAATCACATTTCCATCTATTGCTGGTACAACTTCTGCAAATGCAAAAGAGGCTATTGCTGCCGCTGTATAGTTTCCAATTCCTTTAAGCATTTTCAATGAATTGAAATTATTTGGAAAAACTCCATTTAGCTCATTTGAAATAAATTTTGACGTTTGATGTAGGTTTCTTGCTCTAGAATAATAGCCCAACCCTTGCCAGGTTCTTAAGATTTCACTTTCATCTGCGGAAGCTAAATCTTTAATTGTTGGATATTTTTCTATAAAATTATAATAATATGGAAGTCCTTGCAAGACCCTTGTTTGCTGCAAAATTACCTCAGATAACCAAATAAAGTAGGGGTTTTTTGTTGTTCTCCAAGGCAAATCTCTTCTATTTTTGTGATACCATGAAATTATTTTATTTGCAAACATTTTTTTGTTTCATTTTTTTTTCGTAATGTAAAGGCTCTCTTAACTACTTAATTATGAATAAATTATAAAAAATATTTTTAAAATTGTTGTGAGAATAAATGCAATTAGTCTATCTTTGCAAACCTAAAACAAAAAGTGCTTTGTTTTTTCGAATTTTGTATATTTTTTTTAACAAATAAATTTTTTTTAACGTGACTAAAGCAGAGGTTATTTCAATTATTGCCGACAAGACAGGAGTTGACAAAGCAGTTACTTCAATTACCATTGAAGCATTTTTTCAAACTGTAAAAGAAACTTTATCCGGCGGTGATGCTATTTATGTAAGAGGTTTTGGAAGTTTTGTAAACAAAAAAAGAGCAGAGAAAAAAGCTCGTAACATTTCACAAAAAACTACAGTGACAGTTCCAGCTCACTTTATTCCAAGTTTCAAGCCTTCTAAAGAGTTTGTTGAAGAAGTGAAATCGAACGTAAAATAAGATAATGCTGAACGGATTTAGTAAGAATACACATGTATTGGTAATAATTTTAATTGCCATCGGTTTAGTAGGATTTTTGGCCTCTAGACCTAAATTTGTTGTTAAAGACGTTGATAAATCCGTTCAGCAGAATCAGGCCAATGGTACTTCGAAAGAAGATAGTCATAAAGTTTCTCTTAAAAAAGAGGTAAAGGATCAATTGATAGTTTTGCAGAACCAAATTGTTAATGCAAAAGAGGAGTCCGGAAAAATTGAAATTTATAGACAAATTTCCACCCTTTTTCTAAAAGAGTCTATTTTTGACAGTGCTGGGTTTTATTTGGAAAAGATAGCATTGAAGCAACCTAATTTAGTAAATTGGTCAAACGCTGGGGATGCCTATTTTCAAGCCTATAATTTAGCTTTAGACGAAAAAACTACGGCACTCACCTTAGAAAAAACAAGGTTTTTTTATAATAAGGTTTTAGAAAAACAAAGTGAAAACCTCCATGCAAAAACTAATTTGGCAATGACTTTCGTAAGAACAGATTCGCCAATGAAAACTATTGCCATGTTACGTGAGGTTTTAGACCAGGATCCAAGCTATGTTCCAGCAATTATGAGTCTAGGTGGGCTTTCAATGCAATCTAATCAGTACGAAAAAGCTATGGCTAGATTTCAAAACGTCCTTAAAATAGATCCTCGGAATTTGAATGCCAAAATTGGTCTTGCTTATAGTTTTATTGAATTAAATAGAAAGGAAGAGGCTAAAGTACTTTTGAACCAAGTAATGGCCGAAGATATTGATAAAGTTATGAAAGATGAAATTACAAAAACTTTGAATAGTTTAAAGTAATTGCTATCTTTGCGGTTCGGAAAAAATAGGTCATTTATTTAGGCCTTTGTTTATATTTTTATTTTGAAATTATTTTTTGATTAATTTTTAAAGCTATGCCTTGCGGAAAGAAAAGAAAAAGACATAAGATGGCCACTCACAAGAGAAAGAAACGTCTTAGAAAAAATCGTCATAAGAAGAAATAATTTTCTTTCTTAATATTTAGAAGTAAGTAGAAATAAATTTTTCTACTTACTTTTTTATAAATCATAAGGCCTAAATTGACTAGGCAAACCAGAAATAAACTTTTGAATTTTCAAAATTTATTTTTTATTCTCATATTATTTACACTCCAATTCTTTCTCAAATTTGAGCAACGAATTATATATTTCCGCCACACCCAAAGGTGATAGAATAGCTTTGTTACAAAACAAAAGGCTAATTGAATATCATTTTGACGAAACTGAACACCAATTTTCTGTTGGAGATATTTATTTTGGCACAGTAAAAAAAGTTGTTTCTGGATTAAATGCCGCATTTATTGATATTGGATACGAAAAAGATGCATTTTTGCATTATCATGATTTAAGTCCGAATATCAACTCTCTAAATAAATTTACAAAAGAAGTAGTAGCAAAGAGACCCATTAACTTAAAGTTAAAAAACTTTGGAATGGAACCTCAAATTGACAAATTGGGTAAAATAGTAGATGTTTTAGTAAAAAACCAACCTGTTTTAGTCCAAGTTGTAAAAGAACCAATTTCTTCTAAGGGTCCTCGACTTTCTTGTGATATTTCTATTGCTGGCAGATATATTGTGTTAGTTCCATTCAGTAATTCTGTCAATATTTCAAAAAAGATTACAAGTAAGCAAGAGCGTTCGCGTTTACATAAATTGTTATCATCCGTAAAGCCTGAAAATTTTGGGGTTATAGTTCGAACTGTAGCTGAAGGAAAAGAAGTACTTGAGCTACAAAAAGATTTAGAAAATTGTATTGAGAAATGGGAGAATGGCATGCAAATTTTAAAAAATGCCAAACCTAGAGATCGGATTGTTTCTGAAATGGATAGAGCAGCTTCTATTTTAAGAGACATGCTTAACGATGATTTTGACTCAATTGTTGTAGATACAAAGGAGACTTTTGATAGTATAAAAACTTTATTGCAAAATATAGCACCTCAAAAGGAAAAGATATTAAAACTTCATTCCGGAAAGAATAAGTCTTTTGAGCTCTATGGCATTGAAAAGCAGATAAAATCACTTTTTGGTCGTTCAGTTAGTCTTCCTAGTGGAGGATATTTAATAATTGAACATACAGAAGCTCTTCATGTAATTGATGTAAATAGCGGAAATAAGTCTACTTCTGAATCAGATCAGGAAGGAACAGCACTAAGTGTAAATAAGGAAGCAGCTATTGAGATTGCAAGGCAATTGCGTTTAAGGGACATGGGAGGAATTGTTGTGATTGACTTCATTGATATGAAGAAAGTTGATAACAAACGTGATGTTCATGAAGTTCTGAAAGATGAAATGAAAACAGATAGGTCAAAATATACTATTTTGCCTATTTCTAAATTTGGGTTATCACAAATAACTCGTCAAAGGGTAAGACCTGAAATGAGTATTGTTACTCGTGAAACTTGTCCAGCTTGCGGTGGCTCGGGAACCATTCAAGCGAGTATTGCTATTACAGATTTAATCGAAAACAATATAGAACACTTATTGACCAAGCAAAACGAAGGTAATATAAGTATTATTCTACATCCTTTTATTCACGCTTACTATAGACAAGGAATAATTTCTAAACAAATGAAATGGTTCTTTAAATATAGAAAATGGGTAAATTTAATTAAAGATTCCTCTTTGGGAATGGTTGATTATCATTTTCTTGACTCTAATGGCGATGAAATTGAACTGAATAACTAATTATTCTAGTTTCATTACATTTTTATTTTTCCTTTCTATTTATCTATCTCAAATTTCTTCATCGGAATTTTCAAAATTCTTACTATTTGTAAGATAATAAATTAAAGACGCAAAAATTGCAGAAAAAACTAAAAGAATTGGCAGTGGTATGATGTCCAATTTCTCTAAATCTGGACTTACCTTTTTTAAATGAACCAAGTGAATCAGAATAATGGCTAATCCATTGTTAAAAATATGTCCTAAAATTGGAACCCATAAGTTTCCTGTCCAAAAATAAAAATATCCAAACATTGCACCTAATAACATCCTTGGGAAAAAACCATAAAATTGAAGATGAATAGCACTGAATATAAATGCTGAAAGCCAAATGGCTAAATGTGGATTTTTAAAAGCAATATAAAATTTTCTTTGAACTATACCTCTAAACACCAATTCTTCGCCTACTCCTGCAAAAACTGCTATAATGATTAGTGCAGCTAATAATTGTGTATTAGAGTTAAAAGTAGTTATAAACTCAGTAAGCTCCGCTAAATTATCCTCCATACTTTTCATAAATCGTTCAAGGGGCTCTAAAAAAGCGGGTAAGTCCATATTTTCGTTTAAGTTTTGAATCCATCCACTAAGAGGAATAAAACAAATTTGAATTAAGAAGATAATAGAAAGAGTTTTTAATGGTGGGAATTTCCTCCAGTTAAAATCTTTCATTCTTTTCCTTTCTACAACACGCCAGTAAAAAGTTCCCGCAGCTATAAAAGTTAAAAAAGAAGCCAAACCTTGTGCAATCATCATTGCCCACCAGCCATTTTTTGAGGACATTATCGTAGCATTTAGGTTAGAGAAATCATTTAAGCCAAGTTTACACATATATAACATAAAGGCTGCTCCAATAAAATTACCCAATACCATTGAAAGTAATACTATTCCTAAAAGGAGTAACAATGATGATAAAGGTGGCCTTTCTTCTGAATTATCTAAATTCTTGATATTAGTCATACAATCTTTTTAATAATTCAAAATTACATATAATTATCAAGAATTACGTGACCTCGAAATAATCGGATATCAATTCTAAAAATTTATGCCTTACGACAAATTGCTTTTAAAAATGACTTATTTTTGTATTTTAATTGAAACTCAGAAGTAATGGTAAAAATAGGAAACATAAATTTGGGTGAATTTCCCTTACTTTTAGCACCTATGGAGGATGTGAGCGATCCCCCTTTCAGGCAAGTGTGTAAAGAGAACGGTGCAGATTTGATGTATACTGAATTTATTTCTTCTGAAGGATTAATCAGAAATGCTGCAAAAAGCATCCAAAAGTTAGATATTTTCGAGTATGAACGTCCTATTGGGATTCAGCTTTTTGGAAGTGATGTGGAAACTATGGCAGAGTGTACCCGAATAGCTACTAATGCTCATCCTGACTTGGTGGATATAAACTTTGGGTGTCCTGTGAAAAAAGTTACGTGCAGGGGTGCTGGAGCCGCCTTGCTTCAAGATATTCCGCTAATGGTGAAAATGACTGAAGCGGTTGTAAAGGCTACACATTTACCTGTAACTGTAAAAACCCGCTTAGGATGGGATGAAAGTACAAAAAATATTGAGGAGGTTGCTGAGCGATTACAAGATATTGGTATTCAGGCTTTAAGTATTCATGGTAGAACTAGGGCACAATTATATAAAGGTAATGCGGATTGGACATTAATTGGTAAAATTAAAAATAATCCTAGAATACACATTCCTATTTTTGGAAACGGAGATATTGATACGCCTGAAAAAGCTTTTGAATATAAAAATAGATATGGAATTGATGGAATTATGATAGGTAGGGCGGCTATTGGATATCCCTGGATTTTTAATGAAATAAAGCAGTTTTTAAAAGATGGACAAATATTGGCTTTGCCAAATATGGAACAAAGAGTAGCTGCTGCTAAACAACACTTGGGTTTTTCTATTCAGTGGAAAGGCCCTATTTTGGGGATTTTAGAAATGCGAAGGCATTATTCGAATTACTTTAGAGGACTTCCGCACTTTAAAGAATTTAGAATGAAGTTAGTACAAAGTATGGACCCGGAACACATTTTTGAAACTTTGGATATTATTCTAAAAGAGTTTGAAGGTATAATGTTAGAATCCAAAGCAAAGGTTGTGGAATATGGTGGGGTGGATTAACATTTGCTACAAATGTTACTTTTTATTTATTCTATTTACTTTGTTTATTTTTTTTCTCATTTCACTATAAATCTATAGGAACAACTTTCCCCATTTTTGTTTTTTCCTACAATAAGAAACATTCCAACTGATAAGCTGAATTTTGGTGTTATTTCATAATAATCTTCTTTTTCTATAATTTGTTTTATAAATAAAGTTTTGCCGTACATATCCAAGATTTGAATGCTTCTTTTATCTAAATCAGAAAAAGATAGTTTAATTATATCTCGGTTTTCTGATGGATTATCAAAAACAAAACAACCTCCATTTTCTTGGAATGTGGCTAATGTTAATTCATTAAGGATCATTTTAATAGAATTTCCAAAATCATAAATAAGGGTGTAATGACTTTGGGATTTAAAAGGCTTATTGTCAATAAAAAGTAATTCACTTTCATTTTTCGTTGATTCTTTTAAAATAAACCAGCTTTTTTTATTATCACTTTTTAAGACTACATATTTCCCTTCTTTTACATTTTTATCGGGTAGAATTTCCAATTTGTTTTTGTTGTTCGAGTTTATTTGCCCTAGTAATTTTGAATCAGGTAATAGGGCATTCCAAATACCAAATTCTCCAAATTTGTTAGTTTCAAATTCCACATATAAAAATTCTGGGTCATCTGTTTTTTGCCAAAGACTTTTACCAATTATCCAAAAAGTATCATTTACCTCATTATTTTCTAATTTGCAATCTTGATTTTTTCCAGTATAATTAACTATTGCATTGTTTTCATTCGAAAAGTTGTTTTTTAGAGTATTATTGTAATTTTCTATTTCAGTCTTTCTAAAATATAAACGGAGTTTTATTTTCTTTACGATATTTCTTTGGGCTGTTAAGTAATAATATCTCGGATAAAATTTATTTAGGTTTTTATCTTCAATAAAATTATTTTTAGAATATTGAATGCTTAGATTAACTTCTCCCAGATTTTCATTTTCTGGCTGAATAGCTGCAAAAATTTTTCCATTTTTATCAAAGAAATAATTCCAATCTTGCTTTAATATATTGGTAACATTTAAACAAGAATCTGGAGGTTCTACCATGTAACAATTTTGAACTTTAATTTTCACAGGTACAGTATTACTTAAACAACCAGAGCTGTCTCTAATTGCTACATATTTTGTGGTAATTTCTTCTTTTGAAATATCTATCTGAAAATAGGAGAGGGTAGGGTCATCATCATCCAAAGATTTAAACCAGAATGTGGTTTTATTTTGAATATCTAAATAAATTTGAGAACTCGAAAATCTACAGAAACTAAATGTAGTATCAGTTATGGTTAAATTGGGGGCAGGTTTTACTTTAAGATTAATATTTTGAAAATTTGAAATGCAGCCATTTGACCCTACTAACTTTACCTCAAATGAAGTATTTTTTGGAATTTTCGTGTCTATTTCTGTAATTATTTCATTTTTTTGAAACCAAATTGTTTTAGAAGGGAGCATTTCAAATATTTTTTTAGTTTTTTCATATTGACAAACCTCAAGGGAAGTATTTTCTGAAATTTTCGGAATTTCTAACATTTTAATTTTGAAGTCATTAGAACTCCTGACACAAGTTTCAGAACCGCTATTCTTAAAAGTGTACCGTAAGCGATAAGTTCCTGAAACAATATTAGGTGGGCTTGACAATTGTTCACTTTTATATATAATTTGATACTGCATCCCGTTTTTTTGCTCCCATTCAATTTGAGAAACAACGCCAATCAAGTCTTTTGAAAAATGGTTTAGAGGCAATATACTATTTTCGCAATAATTCAAATCACTAATATTTTTATTGAAATTATTTACAAATAGTGTTGCATCAGATGAAATTAATGTTTTTTGTCCATCAGATACAATACATCGAAAAATTGAACCATCAGGATATTCCTTACTTCCTATTTCTTCAATCTTTAAATCTTTTTTGTTTTCATTATTCAAATTCTTAAAATCAATTTCAGATGCCAATTTTATTTGCCATTGGTAAGTTGGGACGGCTTTCCCTTTAACTTTAATAGAGAAAACAGCACTGTTTCCAAAACAATCAGTTTGGTTTTTTGGGGAAGTTTCAATTCCAAAAGATTCAATTAACTCGGCGATGATAGCTTTTCGGTCACTTTCGCAACCAAATTCGTTAGTTTGTGTTACAAAGTAATCGTATTTTCCAGCTTTTTCATGTATAGGTTCCCAGGTTATAAAAGTATTTCCTGTTTTTGAAGTGTACCATTTTAAGTTTTCTCCGTTTGCAGTAAATTTTAACCCATTCTCCGTTTCAGCTGTTGTAGGTGTTGTGCTTATTGGTAGAAGAGGTTCAGGCCTAATTTTTATATACACCCAAATTCTTTCACTCATACATTTAAATTTGTTTTCAAAGGCAAAAAATAAACCTGTATCCCCAGTTTTAGTCATGTCGATTTTGGGTTGAGAGTTGAATCTAGTGCCACCAATTTTTTGAGTAAACCAAACTATTTCAAATCCATTAGGAACAAAAATATTTAGTTTAGGAGATGCTTCATTTTGACAAAATTCAAAGCTTTTTTCAGTAGGATTAGGAGGGAATTCTCCTATATCTAAAGTCATATTATCTGTAGTTTCTATGCATGTTCCTGCATTTGAGGTAAATGTAATGATTGCCCTATATTGTTTTTTATTGCTAATTTTTAAATTGCTAATTTTTAAATATAGCGTTGATGTTCCTTTAATATCAATATCATCTACCATATTAGTCCAATCTTGGCCTGTAACTAGTCTTGATTGCCATTGTATTTTTGAAATAAATCCTGTTAATTTATGAGTATTCTTTAGATTTAACTCAAAATTGTCTCCTACGCATTTAATTTGATTAACCAAACTACCTTTCATACTATTTACATTCAGTACTACTTCCTGTGAAAACTTATCACTTCCATTAGCCGATATTTTGCAACGGTAAGAAGTTAAATGGGGATTTTGCGTATTACCAATATTCCTGACTTTTAATATTGGTGATAATACATCTTCGTTGTTAACATCCGAACTATTCAAATCTCTAAAATTAGAGCTATTAGGTAATTTAATCTGCCATTGAAAACTTATATTTCCATTTCCAATGGCCGATACCACGAAATTGGCGAGATTGCCTTCGCAATTAGTTTGGTTTTGAGGTTGAGTTGTGATTTCTAAAGATTGTAAAATAGTGGAAGTGATTTTTAATCTAGGGCTTTCGCAAGGTCCGATAGTCTGACTTACCCAAAAATTATGTTCACCAACCGTATTAACTGAAGGGGAGGTTGCCAAAACTGTAATAGAAGTAGCACTTGCATACCACTTTAAATTTTGACCAAGAGCTGAAAA